>CAYTWC010000086.1:0-7823 GCA_964441975.1 uncultured Acidimicrobiaceae bacterium
TCGTTGCGAACAACAGGCGTTTCAGGGCCTTCACGATTGCCGTCATCGCCGCTCTCGGTCTGGTTGTCGTTTCCTGTGGGTCCTCGGGAGACACAGCCGAAACGACAACATCGACGCAACCCCAGCTGGCGACGGGGCAGTTTGAGAGCGCGGATGGCGCCGTCACTGACGTGTCGGATACGTCCCGCCTGGTCGTACTGAACGGGGATCTGACCGAGATCGTCTTCGCGCTCGGAGCTGGCTCCAGCGTCGTTGGCATAGACCTGACGACGACCTACCCGCCCGAGGCGGCCGCATTGCCCGATGTCGGACTCGGTCGGAATCTGAACGCTGAGAAGGTCATCGACCTTGCTCCGACGCTGGTGATCGCGGATACCCAGGTCGGCCCCGATACCGTGATCGACCAGATCAGGAACGCCGATATCCCGGTCGCGATCATCAACCAGGAGTCGACCCTCGAAGGTGTGCCACGCAAGATCCGGACGATCGCATCGATCCTCGGACGTGAGAATGAGGGAGTGGCACTCATCGACAAGGTACAGAAGGAGATCAACGCTGCTCTCGACGTCGCTTCGGGGGCCATGTCCTCCCCTGACGTCGGCTACGTCTACGTTCGGGGGCCTGAGACGCTGCTCATGTTCGGAACCGGGATGCCCACGCACTTCCTGATCGAGGCGGCGGGAGGGACCGACGTGTTCCAGGAGAACGGAGTGCTCTTCGCTCAGGCCTTGAGCGCGGAGAAGCTTGTCACCGCTGCACCCGAAGTTCTCATCACCAGCGAGCAGGGATTCGAACTGATCGGCGGTCTCGACGGATTTCTCGCATTGCCGGGTGTCGCAGATACCCCCGCAGCACAGTCGGGCATGATCCTTCGGTACGATGAGGCGTTGTTCCTCGGAATGGGCCCACGTGTCGGAGAAGCGCTGATGCAACTGATTCTCGACCTTCACCCGGATCTGTCGGCTCCGTGAGTCGGGCGGTCAGGTTCGGGCGCACGATCAGCGTCCTCGTGATCGGGTTGGCGATCGCAAGCATCGCGTTCCTGAGTCTCGGAACCGTCCGGGTCGATCCGATCGATGCATTGACGATCGTGTTCAACAACATCGTGCCCGGTTTCGAGCCCGAATCGGCCCAACTGGATGCGATCGTATGGAACATCCGTATGCCCCGTCTCATCGTCGCTGCGATGGCAGGAGCGGCTCTCGGCGTCGCCGGAACCATTCTGCAGGGAACGTTCCGCAATCCGATCGCGGATGCCCAGCTCGTCGGTTTGTCATCCATCGCATCGGTCGGTGCGCTGATCGGTTTCTGGCTCGGGTATGCGTCCGGGGGTCCCCAGGTGGCGGTGGCAGCTGGCGCGGGGACGGGTGTTGCAGCTGCTCTCTTCGTGCGCTGGGTCGCCACGCGCTCAGGACCGGATCCGAGCCGGTTCATCCTCGTCGGCGTCGGGATCGGTCTTGCCGTGGGCGCCGTCGTCGCCACCGCTTCGATCGCGATCCACGATCCGAGGGTTCCTGACGTCAGCTTCTGGTTCTTCGGCGGCCTCAGCACCGCTACATGGACCGTCGCTGCGTGGGTGGCAGTCGCCGCAGTCATCTCGGTCGTCGGCGTCACCCCGCTCGCACGCCGTCTCGACATCATGAGCTTGGGGAACGAGCAGGCACGCCATGTCGGTGTCGACGTGGCCCGCGTTGTCGTTGTGGCGATGGTGTTCATCGGTCTCGGGGTGGGCGCAACCGTGGGGGCGATCGGTGTCGTCGGATTCGTCGGTCTCGTCGCTGGACGAATCGCCTCTGACTCGGTGGGTCCACACCACCGGGTCATGATCCCTGTCGCAGCGCTGTCGGGTGCGATCTTCGTCGTGGGTGCAGATCTGATCGGACGGCTGGTCGGTCGAGGATTCGAGGTACCCGTCGGTCTCATCACAACGACGATCGGCGGAGCGTTCCTCGTCGGCATGATCCTCCGCAACAAGGTCGCGACATGACGACAGTCGTTTGCGAGGCTCTCGCTGTCACACTCGGCGATCGAGAAGTGCTCCATGGCATAGACCTGCACGTCCAGGCGGGCGAACTCGTCGCCATCGTCGGACCGAACGGCGCGGGGAAGTCGTCGCTGATGCGATCCATGGCAGGCGACCTGAAACCGACGACGGGGTCCGTGACGATTGACGGCAAGGAAATCTGCACCCTGACCCCTGACGACGCATCGTCTCTTCGATCGTTTCTCTCCCAATCACACACGTCCGCCTCCCATTTCACCGTCGAGACCGTCGTCGGTTTCGGACAGTTCGGAGAGCCCAATCCCGATCCGCAAGCGGTCGGGCTGGCGATGGAGCGCGTCGGGGTCAGTCATCTTGCGACACGACCATTCGATGAGCTCTCGGGTGGCGAACAGCGGCGAGTGGCCGTGGCACGGGTTCTGTGCCAGAACGCTCCGGTGGTGCTCCTCGATGAGCCGACCGACAGCCTCGATCTTGGTCATGCCGAACTCGTCATGGCCACAGCCGCTGACGAGGCACAGCGCGGTCGAACTGTCGTCGCGACCAGCCACGACCTCAACGTCGCAGCCCGCCACGCAGCAACGATGGTCCTCATGGCCGACGGCCACGTGGCACGCATGGGCACCCCGAACGAGGTGCTCGATCCGTCGCTGCTCTCCCGGGTGTACGCGACCGCGGTCAGGGTGATCCCACACCCGGAGAGCGGCGTGCCGGTCGTCTTCATCTGACGCACGCTGCCGCGTCGAAACCTGCCGCTAGATCGTCAAACCCGATTCGATCGCCGCGTACACGGTGTTCCGTCGGACCGGGTTCCGGTCGAGGTCGAGGATCGCATCGCGGAAGTCCGCTGCGGTGACCTCGGTGCCATGGGACGCCCCAGCGGCGCGGGAAATGGATTCGTCCATCAACGTACCGCCGACGTCGTTGCAGCCCGACCGGAGCAAGGTCGCAGCACCATCAAGCCCCAGTTTGACCCACGATGCCTGGATGTTGTCGATCAGTCCGATGAACGCGATACGCGATACGGCATGGACGAGGATGACCTCATCCCATGTCGGACCGGGCCGCGATTGCCCGCGTAACCAGATCGGCGATCCCATGTGTACGAACGGCAATGGGACGAACTCGGTGAAACCACCGGTCCGCCGCTGGATCTCGCGCAGGATCTCGATGTGGTTCGCCCATGACCGAGGCCCATCGACGTGTCCGAACATCATGGTCGATGTCGTACGGAGGCCGATGTCGTGCGCAGTCAGCATGACCTCGGCCCACTGCGACGTCCTGATCTTGTCGGGGCACAACGTCAGCCGCACGTCGTCATCGAGTATCTCCGCCGCCGTGCCGGGGAGCGTCCCGAGACCGGCGTCCTTCAGTTTGACGAGCAGCTCCCGCACGGTCCATCCAGCGGTTTCTGCGCCCTGCCAGATCTCCAGGGGCGTGTATCCGTGGATGTGCATGTCGGGAACCCTGTCCTTGATCGCAGTCACGAGGTCGATGTAGAACTGGCCGGTGAAATCAGGATGGATCCCACCCTGGAGGCAAACCTCCGTCGCACCACGACTCCAGGCCTCCTCCGACCGCTGGACCACTTCCTCGATCGAGAGCAGGTACGGCTCTCCACGCAGGTCGAGCGACCGCGGACCCTTCGAGAAGGCGCAGAAGCCGCACTTGAAGTAGCACTGGTTGGTGTAGTTGATGTTTCGGTTGACGACGAACGTCACGTCGTCGCCGACAATGCGCTGTCTGAGGATGTCGGCAGCATCGGCAATGGCCTCGACATCCGTCCCCGTTGCGCGAAAGAGATCCTCGATCTCACGGACAGTCGGGGCGTCGCCGTCGAGCGCCCGTGAAAGAATCCCAGCGATACGAGGCGACGCGTCGTCCACCGTGGCCGCCGATCGATGGCGCCACATCTCGTCGGTCCACGCGGCCGATATCCGGTGTTCGGGTTGCGGCACCTCGAGATCCTTGCCTGGTGCCCAATCCATCCGGGGTCGTGCGCGACCACAGCCATCGATCTGGTTCAGATATGCGCTGAAGGCACCGGCATCAAGCGCCGTTGCTGCATCGTCGTAGTCGATACCGGTGGGGAAGGCGGTGCGCTCGATCAGTCCGTGTTCGGCAAGTGCGTCACGCAGTTCACCGATTCGTTCACTCCCCCAGTCCCTGAGCAGGAGGTCCCGCGCCCCTGCAGCGACCGCAGCCACGGCGTCCTCCACGGAGTCGACGAATACAGACACAACGGCATCAGAACCGGGAAGCGAAACCAACTCGACCGCAGCTGCGACCGAACTCCGGTTCGTCCGCAGATATCGGGCGCGGGTGAACGCAAGTGTGTCGAGCACGTCCATGCGGTCGTCGCCGTCGAGCACCGTGACCCTCCACCCCTCGATCCCCTTGCGCACGAAAGACTTGGTGGCGGCCGGTCCGATCACGTACGCGGGTGCATCGACGCCGATATCGCCGCTGACCAGGAGCAAACCGCCCTTCTGCGCGTTGAGCACATCGGATTCGGTGGGGTGTTCGACCTCGACGACGAGCGTCCCTTCGCGCCGGCGCGTGGATGCCCAGATCTCGTTGACTTCCGTGGCGGGTCGGAGCTGGAGGAATGTGACGGTCATCGAAGCACCGGAATATCAAGGTTCGCTGGTTCAGGGATCGCAGCGTACCCGTCATCGGTCGCGGCTGAAACTGCGTCGTCGAGGAGCTTGGGGTCGATCCACTCCGAATCGAGGTACTCGGGATACACCGGAAGCCTGGGGCGAAGTGTGAATCCGTGTTCCGACGTGACGGAGTCGAGCTTGTCAAGGTGCGGCCACGGTGCCTCCGGGTTGACCCAGTCGATGGTCAGCGGACTGACACCGCCCCAGTCGTTGATGCCGGCTTCGAGGTAGACAGCGAAGTCATCCGTGAGATTCGGCGGAACCTGGATGTTCGCCTCCGGTCCGAGGATCCAACGGGCGATTGCGACGACCCGGACGAAGTACGGGATCTCTGGTTCGGGGCTGAACCGCATCCTCGTATCGGCCTTCGCCCGAAAATTCTGGATGATGAACTCCTGGATGTGTCCACCGTTCCGCTGCATATCGGCGAGGGCGAACAGGCTGTCCACCACCTCGGCCGGGGTTTCCCCTATGCCCACGAGGATGCCGGTGGTGAACGGAACCTTCGCAGCCGCTGCATCCATGATGGTCTTGACACGGACCGCCGGGACCTTGTCCGGGCAATTGTGGTGGGGCATGCCCGGCCCGGTCAACCGATCCGAGATGTTTTCGAGCATCATCCCCATCGAGACGTTGGTCGGTCGGAGCAACATCAGTTCCGAAGGCGTCATGATCCCCGGGTTTGCATGCGGAAACAGAGACGTTTCGTCTCGGATCAGCTCTGACATCATCGCCACGTACTCGATGGTGCTTGATGCGCCCTGGGCTTCGAGGAACTCGGACGCCTGATGCCACTTGTCCTCCGGTCGATCGCCGAGCGTGAGCAGGGCTTCCGTGCAATGCAACTCGTCTCCTGCTCGGACGATTGCGAGCACGTCGTCAGGGGTGAGGTATTCGCCACCGTTGCCCGGCGGTTTCACGAAGGTGCAGTAGGTGCATGTGTCGCGACACAGCGTCGTGATGGGCACGAAGACCTTGCGTGAGTATGTAACGGTCTTGCCGTGGCCCTCATCCCTGAGCTTGGATGCGGTGTCGAGCAGCTCGTTGGCACTGATCGACTGACCGAGCAATCGGAGAGCGAGTTGGGGATCCGGAGTTCCGAGCATCCCGCGACGGTATCACGGCGCGGGTGGCTCGGCGACGGGCGTTTCGAACAATGATGAGGGATGCGAGTCGATCGGAAAATCGGCGTCTCCGTGTTGGTCGTCGCCGGGATCAGACGCTCCATCAGGGCTCGGACCCATGTCGTGGTCGGGCAGATCCCGTTCAAGGTTCCGAAGCGGTCCGTACGCGTACGCACCGACGCATGCGACGAGGACGCCGACACCAAGGGTCAGGAAGAACATCGCATATCCGCGGGCTTCTCCCGATCCGAAGATGCCCTGGAGGAACTCGCCGACCGCCGACGTCCCTGTCATGAGGGGGACGAAGACCGTATCTGCCAAGGGTCCGACGAGCAGGTAGGCGAAAGGAATCGTCGCCTGCGCGATCATCGACCGAGCGGAGAACACACGACCCTGCACATCGGGTTCGACCTTCGACATCCAGATCGACTGACTCATCGCCATGCCTATCGGGAGCGCGAACATCGCGATCCAGATCGAGGCGACGATGACGACCCACGTCGCGGTGACAGCAACCGTGCCGAGCATCACGCCAAGCACCGCGGAGGCGATGACAAACCCACGAACACGGCGTTCGACCGGTTTCATGACCGATGCGACGATGGACCCGACGATCATGCCGGTACTTCCGACGGTCATCGCGGTACCGAGCGTCAGCTCCGACCCGATCGACAGCATGTAGGCGATGATGAGCGGGCCGATCGCACCGAACGCGAGATTGAGCGCCGCGAAGAACGCGAGCAGCGCCAACAGACCTCGACGTTTCACCAGGTACTTGAACCCGTAGATGCTTTCGCTCCAGAGACTCCCTGTCCCCTCCTCACCCACCTTGGACCTGGGCGGCCGCGGGAACCTCACGATCAGGAGTGTCACGATCGCGAACACGAACGTGACCACGTCGATGAGGATCAGCCCGAGCACGTCCCAGAACGCGATCACCGCGGCCGCGAGCAGTGGCGCGGCGACCTGTGCGATACCTTCGGCCATCTGGACCATTCCCGAAGCACGCTGATAGCGGTCCTTCGGGACCAGCAAGGTGATCGAGGCCTGATAGGCAGGCCATTGGAACGCCTGGAACACCGAGGAGAACGCCGCAATGGCCACCAGTGCAGGGATCGACACCGCGTCCAATGCGAACAACACGGCGATGATGATCGTCCCGATTCCGGAACCGAGATCGGACAGGATCATCGCCCACCGGCGGTCCCAACGATCCACAAGCGCTCCCGCCACTGGCGACAAGAGGATTCGCGGAAGGTTCGACCCGAGCATCACGAGCGCAAGCGCGGTGACCGATCCGGTCTCTATGAAGATCCAGATGCTCAGTCCGAACCAGGTCAAGCTGCTCCCCACCAGGGAGACCAGTTGACCGGACCATACGATGAGAAACGTGCGCTGTCCGTCTCGTTCCTGCGTGCTCCGTGCTGACATCGCGCTATTGTCGGGATTTCCCGACCATTTGTCAAGCCCCTAACCTGCTGCGCATGAAAGTGCGGATCGCGGTCCTCATCGGCATCGTTGCCGCCTCGTGTTCCGGCGCCTCCCCCGAGGTACCGGCCACCACTACGACGATGACCGCGGTGACAACGACCTCGGCGCCGACGACGGATGAGATCTGCCGCATCGGCGATCTGCGTTTCACCGACGCCGGACTCGTTGGTGCTGTCGGTGAGGAGGTCGGTGACGCCACAACGCTCACGGAGGTCCGGTGGGACGACTCGGCCACATGCGAGCGGATAACACTTGTCTTCGCATCGGATTCCGGCGCTCCGGCGGGACGTCTCGGACAGGCTGCCGCAACGATCTTTCCGTCCACCGGCATGGTTCACATAGCTCTTCCGCTTGACATCTCGACAACTGCCGTCGCTGACACCCTCCCCGAGGGGGACTACGCCGAACGCATCTACGCGGTGCGCAACAACGACGGGCTCCTGTCGATCGACGTCCATGCTCCCGAGGGGCAGGCAATCGCCGCCCGAGTGTTCACCACCGAGTCACCGGCAACGCTGGTGATCGATCTGATCCCGACCGAGA
>CAYTWC010000087.1:0-7753 GCA_964441975.1 uncultured Acidimicrobiaceae bacterium
CCTCGAACCGACATGGTGGACATCCGCTCGGTCGTGGGATACATGCCGGAAGGACCGTGCCTACCGCTCGATCAGACGGCAGCAGATTTTCTGGTGTACGCCGCAGGGACCGCAGGGCTTCCGATGCAGGCCGCCCGACAGCGGGCGTCGGATGTACTGACACTGGTCGGACTCGACGAAGAACGATTCCGCTATCTCGGGGACTTCTCGACGGGGATGAAGCAGAGAGCGAAACTCGCCCAGGCCATCGTGCACGACCCGGAACTGGTGTTCCTCGACGAACCGACCTCGGGACTCGACCCGAGTGGGCGGGAAGAGATGCTCGATCTCATCGCCCGACTCGGCCGATTCGGAATCGACGTCGTCGTCTCGTCCCACGTCCTGCGCGACATCGAACGGACGTGCGACTGGGTGGTCATGCTCGACTCCGGGACACTGCTGCGTACGGGTCCGATCGGTGGTGATCTCGAGGAGGGCACAATCCGCGTCGAGTACGCAGCCGACCCGAGCGACGTCGCCGACGAACTGACGGCCGCTGGCGCCACGGTTTCGGTCGATGGTTTGCGTATCGCAGTTCACCACGACAACCTTGATGTCTACAACCTCGTGCGCGATGTCACGGCTGCGAACGGCGCGACGATCCGCAGACTCGATGGGTCTGCCTCCTCACTCGAAGATCTGTTCCTCGACCATGGAAAGACCCGATGACCGACACAGGTGCCGTATATGACCTCGGGTACGAACCCTACGAAGGCGAACGACGGGGTCGATCCGGGGCGAGAAGAACGATCACCACCGATGGTCTCCGCCGGATCATGGGACTGCGGCGCAAGGTCCTGCGCAAGGTGATGCCGTGGGGACTCGTGATCCTCGCGATGACCCCCGCTGTCGTCGCGATCGGACTCGCGTTCTTCCTGCCATCGGGTGTCGCCGAGGAAGTCGACATCTCTTCGGAGAACGCGAACTTCTTCGTCTGGGGCGGGACGATTGCGATGCTGTTCGCTGCACTGTCGGCACCAGAGCTCTTCATTCCCGATCGGCGTGACGGCGTGCTGTCGATGCTGTCCTCGCGACCGCTCACCTCGACCGACTACGTCGCTGCCCGGTTCACAGGCATGCTGATCATCGTCGGAGGATTCCTCCTCCTCCCACAGCTCATCCTGTTCATCGGGCAGGCCGGGACCGACCCGGATGGGATCCTGGCAGGCATCATTCATGCATCCGACACGATCCCCCGGATCCTTGCTGCCGCGGGCGTCTATGCGATCGCGTTCGTGCCGCTTGCATTCGCGATTGCAGCTGTCTCGAATCGGAAGGCGATCGCAGCGAGCATCTATGTCGCTGTGATGATCTTCACGAGCGCGTTTGCCGAGATCCTCGTCCGAGGAACCGATGTCGCCGGCGGACGTTTCGCCGCGCTGATCGCACCGGTCGACACGGCGAACACGGTCACATTCTGGATTTTCGGACAAACGGACGACGGCCTTCTCCGCGCTGCTGACCTCCATCCATCGGTCGGTTTGCTGGCGCTCGTGGTCATCGGCGCTGCCTCCCTTTGGTATGTACTCCGCCGATACAGGAAGTTGCTGTGACCCTCGAGACACAGAAACCGAACGATCCGGCATTCGTCGACGAACCGACGATCGTTGTCTCGAACGCGTCGAAATGGTTCGGGCAGAAGGTCGCCGTCTCGAATCTGTCGTGCTCGTTCGGCCCGGGGGTCACCGGCCTGCTTGGACCGAACGGGGCCGGGAAGACAACGCTGCTCAGGATGATCGCTGGTCTCACCGACTCGTCGAACGGAACTGTCACCGTCCTGGGGAGCAATCCACGCAAGGAACACGCGGTGTACCGCGACGTCTCGCTCGTGCCTGACGAGGACGCTGTGTATGAATCCATGACCGGCCGGAAGTTTGTTCGCTATGCGACGAGGCTGGCCGGTGCACCGGACTCGGGTGTCGAATCAGCGATCGAATCGGTTTCGATGCTCGATGCAGCCGATCGACCGATTGGTGGTTACTCGAAGGGCATGCGACAGCGCATCAAGGTTGCCGCGGCGCTCGCAACAGACCCGACCGTTCTCATCCTCGACGAACCGCTCAACGGTACGGACCCGATCCAACGGGCAAAGCTCATCGCCCTCTTCGATGACCTCGGCAAGAACGGGAAGACCGTGATCGTCTCGTCCCACGTCCTCGAAGAGGTCGAACGGGTATCGAGTCGTGTCATCGCGATTGTGGACGGTCGGCTCGCTGCCGCGGGTTCTGTCCACGCCATCAGGGCAGCGATGAACAACATCCCCTACATCGTCACGATCGGTACCGACCGCCCGCGAGAGCTCGGCGCAGCCATGTTCTCCGAGGGCCACGTCGACAGTGTCGAGGCGGGCGAATCGACGTTGACCGTCCGCACAAGGGACGTCGACAGCCTCGGAACGGACATAGCGAGACTTGCGACGGAGACACGCTCACGGCTCACGTCGTTCCTCCCCCAGGACGAATCGCTCGAGTCTGTGTTCCGCTACCTGGTGGAGCGCCGATGACGTCTTCGATGGCACTGTTCTCCGGCTCGGTACGGCAATTGCTCCCGTTGAAGCGGACAATCGCTCTCGCGGTGATGCAGATCGCCCCAGCCATCCTGTTCTTGTTTGCGGCGAACGACCGTTCGTCCGAAGCAGGGTTCCAGATCGTCGTGGAAATCACGACGGTTGCGTACTTCTCCCTCGTCCTTCCGATCGTTGCGATCGTGCTTGCGTCCTCGGCGCTGGGTGTCGAGCGTCGCGATCAGACATTGAGTTTCATCACCCTCCGGCCGATCTCACGGCGAGCGGTCGCTGCGATCAAAGTCCTCGCGTCGGCGGTGGCAGCGCTGATGCTTGCGAGCATCGGAGCCATTGCACTGGTGATTGCGTACACGGCGAGATACGCGTTCGACGGGGAACTACTCATCGGCATCCTGGTCGGTGCCGCGGTGTCGACGATCGCGTACGCGTGCATGTTCGTGCCGCTCGGGTTCATCACGGACCGGGCCGTAATCATCGGACTTGCCTATTTGCTGGTGTTCGAGAACGGGGTGGTGACCGCGCTCCCGGGTTTGGCAACGCTGTCACCTGCCAGACTCGGCGTATCGACGCTCGGCGCGCTTGTCGACGGAGCGCAACTGTGGATCCCCGACGTCGCAGGTCAATTGGCGTTCAGCTTCGGATCAGCGTTCCTCGCCCTCGCCTTCTACGTCGTGGGTGGTGTGCTGCTCACGGCATACCTCATGACCAAACGGGATCTTGCGTAGCGCCGCGACATCGACGTTCCACCGACTTGGCCTGACCACCGGTACCGTGCCCGTGTGCAAACCTTCCTGACGAGACTCAAACGCGGCGACATCGGTGCTGCTGCGATGATTGTCGGCGGTGGCGTGCTCCTGTCCCGAATCCTCGGGATCCTTCGCGACATCGTTTTTGCCTCGATGCTCGGGGCGGACGGAGTCACCGATGTGTATGTGGCGGCGTTCCGGATCCCCGACTTCGCCAACTATCTCCTCGCCGGCGGGTTCCTCGCGATCACGTTCATCCCGATCTTCGCCAAGTACCTTGCCGATGAGGACGAACCGGAAGCATGGCGCGGATTCACGGCGATACTCCGATGGCTCGCGATCGCCGTCACCGGGCTGATCGCCATCGCGTGGGCGCTGACGCCCATGATCATCGAGGCGCTGTACCCCGACTTCACCGACACCCAGGTCGCCTCGACGATCGATCTGACCCGCATCGTGCTGCCAGCGCAGTTCGCCTTCGTCGTCGGAGCGATGTTCACCGCAGTTCAGTATGCCAAGGGATCGTTCGGCATCCCGACCCTCGCGCCGATCATCTACAACCTGTGCATCATCGCCGGAGGGGTCATCTATGCGGTGGCGAACGGGACGGCGGACCCCGCAGGGTTCATCTGGGGTGCCCTCGTCGGTGCGTTCGTCGGGAACCTCGGACTCCAGGTGTGGGGCTCGACCCGCGTCGGAATGCGTTTTGACTTCTCGGCCCGGTGGAGACATCCGGCCGTGTGGATGTACATCGTGATCGCGTTCCCTTTGATGCTCGGGCAATCGGTCGTCGCTCTCGACGAGACGTTCATGTCGATCTTCGGTGCAATGGTCGGTGAAGGTGCCGCGACCGAGTTGCAGTTCGCTCGCCGGACGATGTTCGTGCCCGTCGGGATCATCGCACAAGCGGCCGCCGTCGCTGCCTATCCGACGCTTGCCCGCCTGTTCGCCGAGGGCAAACGTGAAGCGATGCTCAGGACAGTCGACAAGGCTCTGAAGTACGTCCTCGTGCTGTCCGTCGCAGCCGCAGGCGTCGCCATGGCGCTTGCAACACCCATCATCCGCGTCCTCTTCGAACGCGGAGCGTTCACCGAGGAGTCGACCGCTGCTGCGGCGTCCGCTTTGGTCATGTACGCCTTGGCGATTCCGATCTGGGGGGCGCTCCAGATCGTCACGAGGGCGTTCTACGCACGGCGCCAGATGTGGACTCCCGTCATCGTCGGCTCGATCGCGACAGTGCTCGCGATCCCGACATACCTGGTGATGCAGCGCTCATTCGGTATTGAGGGGGTTGCGCTCGCCTCGGTCATCGCACTCGGCCTCTACACCGCCGCTCTCATGGTCATCTGGTATCGACCTGCGGACACACACGCCGGCGTACGAGCGGTCTTCGTCTCGGCAGGTCGTGCCCTGCCTCTTGTCGTCCCTGCGTCGATCGCAGCCTTCGGCGTGTCGTGGTTCATCATCGGCGGCCTCCGTGGACCCCTCTGGATTGCAGCATTGTTCGCACTCGCGCTGGGTTCGCTCGTATTCGCCGGCGTCGTCGTCTCGATCGGTTCGGGGCTCTACGACTGGCTTTGGTCCAACGAAAAGCGCCGCACGGACCGTGCGGCGCTTGACGAGCAGCTTGGGGATACGAACGGTGACATGGCTGATGCCGCCGGTCGGGCCGATGCGACCTATGACGGCGGGTAGAGACCAGTTGCCTTGGATTCCTCGGTCTGCCAGAACACCTCGCTGATCTCGCCGATCAGATCGATCATCCCCTCCGAGACTGCAGGATCCATCGACTTCTTGGAGTCACCTGCCGCCTTGATCGCCCGCCAGAACAGGTCATGGAGTCCGGGGAACTGCTCGACATGGTGCGGCTTGAAGAAATCTGCCCACAGCACGTTGAGGTGGTGCTTGACGAGCTCAGCGCGCTCTTCCTTGACCGCGATGCATCGGGCTCGGAAGACCTCGTCGTCTGAGTCGTGGTACTTCTGGGCTGCCTTGAGGCACGATGTCGCTTCGATCATCGCCTGTGCGGGGTCATACACACCGCAGAACAAGTCGCAGTGCGCATAGGCCTCTGCTCTCGGTCGCAGCACCTTTTCGAACAGCTTCACGGGTACCTCCGTATTCGGGTTGTACCACCAACACTACTCAACGCTGCAACTGTCGTTTACGCTGGCAGGGCAGGTTCGAGGAGTCAGGAAGGATCACGACGGTGCGCAGACGCGGGGTCATCGCCGGGGCGGTCGGCGCGACGATCGTGGCAGCGACAGCAGTGCGCGGTGTCATGCGTCGGTTTGAGATCCGCGAGGATTCAATGTCCCCGGTGCTCGAAGACGGCGACTGGGTGATCGCTCGGCGAGCGACCGGTCGCCCCGAGCGCGGAGACATCGTGGTATTCGACGACCCCGCCAGATCCGAGAAACACCTCGTGAAGCGTGTGATCGGTCTCGAATCCGAGACGGTCGGTATCGATGCCGGTCGCGTGACAATCAACGGAGCGTTGCTCGCCGACCGATGGGCAAAGGGAACGACCGATCCCGACGGTGAGTGGGCGGTACCCGAAGGGCACATCTGGGTGCTCGGCGACAACCGCGGGAGGTCGGCATCGGACAGCAGGACGGTCGGGCCGGTTCCGGTCGGGGACGTTCGTTGGACCATCGTGGGTCGCTACTGGCCCACGTCGCGGGTGGGCAGCGTCGACTGACGACACACATCCGGTCTACCCCCGGAGAGGAACCGGACCGAATCTCCGACTCCGTGATGGCGGTCGCCTCAAGGCGCCCAGGATCGAGGAATCGCCTTCGGCGTCCCGAGAGCCGTCCGCTTCCTGCATCTTCCACGGACCGGGAACCGGCCTACGCTGGCCGCATGGAGACACACACTGAAATCCAAAGCAGCACTCCCCGAGTCCTCGTCGGCGGAATCCGCCACGAGCTCAACAGCTTCGTCCCGGGCACGGTCGGCATGGACATCTACGAACGGATGGGCATCCAGGAAGGTCGCGCCATCATCGACCAACCGACGAGCTCGATGATCGGAGCCGTGGACGTTGCTCGCTCGCGCGGTATCGAGCTCGTACCGACACTGTCATGTCACGGCGGTGCGGGGGGACGTGTGGACGATGCGGCGTATGCAGACCTCGCAAGCAGACTGCTCCAACGTGCTGCAGCCGAGGTCGAGAAAGCTCCCGTCGATGGCGTCTATCTTCACCTGCACGGCGCCATGGCGACAACGACCATGGACGACCCCGAAGCCGATCTCATCGAGAAGGTGCGGTCCATCGTCGGACCAGACGTACCAATCGCTGTCAGCCTGGATCTCCACGCGCACTTCACCGACCGAATGGCGAAGGAGACGGATCTCGTCGTCGGTTTCCGGACATGCCCCCACATCGACGTCGTCGAGACGGGCGCACGCCTCATGGAGTCGCTTGCCGACATGCTCACCGGTGTTCGCGGTCCGCGTGCGACGACGGTGCAGCGCAAGATTCCACTCATCGCCTCGGCCGAAGCCCATGACACCACGTTCGGCCCCCTCACAGCGATGCAAGCGCGTGCGCGAGAACTCGAGCAAACCCCTGGAGTCCTCGCGATCTCGATCTTCGCCACCCAACCCTGGATGGACGTCCCCGATATCGGGTGGTCGGCCGTCGTCAGCACCGACGGCGACGTCGATCTCGCCAGGGAAGCCGCCGACACCCTCGCTCGGGAACTGTGGGATCGTCGTGACCTCTACGACGTGGTCAAGACACCGATTGCCGATGTTCTCGCCGACGCTGTAGCACGCGACGGTGAAGGAGGTCCCGTGGTGGCTTCGGACGGGCCCGACTCGCCCACCGCCGGCGCAGCGGGGGACGGCACTGCCATGTTGTCGCACATCGTTACAACACACAGTGATGTGCGTGCTCTCATGCTGATCAATGATCCGGTCAGTGTCGACGCCGCCATCGCTGCCGGTCCCGGAGCCGTCGTCGACTTCGAGCTGGGAGGTCGTATCACAACGGATTTCTACACGCCGCTGCCGGTGAGAGCGGAGGTACTGTCTGTGCATCCCGATGGAGACGACGGTGATGAGCCCGAAGGGACCGGCACGTCGACGATGTTCAAGCTCGGCAACACTGCCGTCCTGCGGGTACGGAACACCACTGTCGTCGTGACAGAGTTCAAGGCCGACGGTCGCAAGATCTTCCCATACGCCCGGCATGGCCTCGACCCACGCGAGTTCGCCCTCGTCCACGTGAAGTCAGCGGGGGCCTATCGAGAGGAATACGAACCCATCGCGTCGGTCGTGTATGACCTCGACACCGAAGGCCCGTGTGACAGCGACTTGACCCGTTTGCCCTACAAGCGCATCAGCCGCCCGCTGTGGCCGTTCGATCGAGACATCACGCAACCCTGGTGATCCCCGATCCTCGGCGGTGATGCACGCCGATCGCACGCGACAGCGG
>CAYTWC010000088.1:0-7731 GCA_964441975.1 uncultured Acidimicrobiaceae bacterium
CTGTTGCTTCGCATCGACCATCGGGGCAGGACCATGGCAGACAGCATCGACGCTCTCCTCGTTGAGATCCAGTCCATCTCACGTGACTTGGAGAGCGCCGACCTCACGACCAAGCAACGTCAGCGACTCATCGATCGCAAGGACGGCCTTCAGGCGGAAGCACGGCGACTCGCACGTGCAGGACGCCACCCGGTATCGGTCGAGAACCAGATCGAGTCCCTTGAGCGTCGGCGCGCTCACATCAACGACCAGTTCATCAAGCCCGGATACTCGGAGAAGCGGGGCGGCAAGAACATTCAGGATCCGGGCGCCTACAGCCACAACATCAACAAGATGCTGCTCGCCAAGTATCAAGAAGAACTCGACGAGATCGAGCGGCAGCTTGAGTTGCTTCGATCGGAGAATCCGGCATAGGCGCCGATTTCGACGGCGCTTCCCCGAACCCTCGACGCGAGGTTCGCTCGGCCGCGATTCGAGCACGAAATCGGCGCGCTCTCTATGCTTTCAGGAATGCATGTTCTTGTTGCAACCGCTGGATCCCTCAGTCCCGATCCCGTCGTCGAATTCGCCCGTCACCTGATCGGTGGCACCGGGCTCGTCACATTGACGACCGTTGTCGAAGTTCCGAGGTCGTTCCTTGAGGAGATCAACCAAGCGGATTGGCATCCCCTGCGTGACGAACAGGGCGTGAGCAATCCCTCATCGGCCGATGCCGTCGTCTCCCAGTACCTCGCAGAACGGGCACACCGACTCACCGAACCCATCCGTGTCGCACTGGAGCGCGCGAAGATCCCGTGCGAGATTCTCGTCCTTGAAGGAACCGACGCCGCAGCCGAAATCTCACGAACGGCTTCCAATCTTGATGTGGATGTCGTGATACTCGGGGCGACGAAACAGATCTTCGATCGTGACGCATGGGAGAGCGTTTCGAGTCGTGTCATGCTCGAATCAGGCAAAGCAGTTCTCGTCGTCCCGGAGGCCCGCAAGGACGTCGACGACATCGAGATCATCGACGAATTCGATCAGCTTCCCGAGTCGAGTGTTTCCGCGTAGGCAGCCAGCGCCGCAAACGACGATGGGATGAACCCGGCTCTGTTGCGGTCCATCTCGTCCCATACAGCTTCCGTCTGCCACCATCGCACATCGGACGTCACACCCGATTCGTTCACGATCGTTCCGACCCCGGTGGCGGTCAACACGATGTGGACCGCGGGAAATCCCCCGTCGACGCCTGCAACCACGACGAGCGGCCGGATACTCGCAATCGAACGGTTGGCATCGATCCGATCGATCGCCACACCGTCGATCTCCGTCAGCCAGATGCCGGTTTCCTCATAGACCTCTCGGGACGCACAGTCGATCGGTGACTCCCCGCTCCTCCACCGACCCCCGGGCAGTTCGAGAAGCCCGCGCACCGATTCGACATCGCGATCGCGGCGCTGAAGCAGGAGCCGAGTTCCCGAGGAATCGGCGACGACCACCCTCAAGACCGGAAGCATGACACCTTCGGATCCACTCACTGGAACCGGGGTGTCGACCCATGCTGTCCCGTCCCACACGGGATGGGTGATTGACCGATCGTCCGGGTCAGGGCGTCCGGCGGTCATGGTGAACTCGCGTCGTCGAGGATGTCGCGCCGCATGCATTTCAGATCGATCCCCCGTCCCTGGTCGCGCACAGCCTGTTCGAGCACGTTGCATCGTGCGACCCATGCTGCTTGACCGTCCGAGAATCCGGCTCCGACCAGGGCGGACTGGATGCCTTCTATCGACGTCGTCGCCGCAACCGAGTCGCGCATGCCCGGAAGGGTCGATCGGACCGATTCGACGATTGCGAGGTACTCAACGTGAGCCTCTTGGATCGGCTCGGGAGGCGTCAGCTCGTCCAGCGCTGCGAGGTATCGGACGATCGCATCATCGAAGAGTGCCAGATACTGGACAGTCTCTGTCCTGACGAGGGCGGTTGCGTCCTGTACTGCGGTGTCCGCCTTCGAGGCAACGATCTCCTGCACCTCACGTTCGACGGTCTGCTGGTAGGTATACGACAACTGCTGGGTCTCCGCGACGTATGCGGCGGTCGTCTCGGCGGCGGCATCGGCATAGTCGGCGACGGACATCGTCGATGATGTGGAGCACCCGGCCGCGACAAGGACGAGGAAGACCCACGTCCACCCCCGCGTTCGTACCCGGGTCACTGTGCACCAGCCTCCGCGTCACGGAACTGCGTCCGGAACAGGTGGGTGTAGAGGCCGCCAGCTGCGAGGAGTTCGTCGTGCGTGCCTTGTTCGACGATCTTCCCAGCTTCGAGCACCACGATGCGATCCGCCGAAACGACCGTCGAGAGGCGATGTGCGATCACCAACGAGGTGCGTCGCTCCATCACGCTCTCCAATGCGTCTTGGACGAGTGCCTCCGATCTGGCGTCGAGATGCGATGTGGCCTCATCGAGAATGAGGATCGAAGGGTTCTTGAGGATGACCCGAGCGATCGCGACACGCTGCTTCTCGCCACCCGAGAGCCGATATCCCCGCTCACCGACCCGCGTCTGCATCCCGTCGGCAAGGGAATCGACGAACGGAAGAATGTTGGCAGCTTCCGCGGCCGAGCGAATCTCGTCGTCGGTCGCATCCGGACGGGCGTACCGAAGGTTCGCCTCCAACGTGTCATGGAAGAGGTACGTCTCTTGTGTCACGACGCCGACACTCCTGGCGATCGACGCGAAGGAAAGATGGCGGACGTCGACTTCGTCGATGCGCACGGACCCGCGCGAGACGTCGTAGAGGCGGGGAAGAAGGTAGGTCAACGTCGTCTTCCCTGCGCCCGACGGTCCCACCAGCGCCACCGTCTCCCCCGGGAGTGCTTGAAACGATATTCCCTCGAGCGCCCATCCTGCCTTCGTTCGCTTCTGGACCTCATCCACCTGCCCGGTCTCCCGCCAGCCGTATCGCGGGACAGACTCCAATCCGGTGTCGATACTCTCGTCGTACGTGAACCAGACATCATCGAACGTCACGGACCCGACAACTCGGTCGATCTCGACCGGATCTTCTGCCTCGGAGATGTCGATCGGCATGTCGAGCACCTCGAACACCCGCTCGAACGACACGAGCGAGGTGGTGAACTCCACACGCGCGTTCGCGAGTGCGCTCAACGGACCGTACAGGGATCCGAGATAGGCGGACAGGGCGACGATCGTCCCGATCGTGATCTGGTTGTTGATGACGAGGTAGGCGCCCAACCAGAACACGGTCGCGGTGCCGAGGGCCGACACGACGCCGAGCGCCATGAAGAACCAGCGCCCGATTGTGGCCTGCCGGATACCGAGCGTCTTCACCTCGCCGGCGAATTGGCTGAACCGTTCTCCCTCGTGGGTCTCGCGGCCGAACAGTTTGACCAACAGCGCACCGGAAACCGACAGGGTCTCCTGCATCACGGAATTCATCTCGGCGTTCGAGTGCATCTGTTCGCGCCGAATTACACGCAGGCGCCCGCCGACCTTGCGCGAAGCGAACACGAACAGCGGCACCATGAGCAACGCGAGCAGCGTCAGCCTCCATTCGAGCTTGACCATGATGATCAGCGTCGCGACGACGGTCACGATGTTCGCCGCCAAGCTGACGAACGTGCTCGTGACAGCCTGTTGGGCACCGATGACGTCCGAGTTGAGTCGAGACATCAACTCCCCGGTCTTCGTGTTCGTGAAGAACCCGAGCGACATGTTCTGGAGATGCGTAAAGAGCTGCCGCCGCAGGTCGTAGATGATCCCCTCTCCCATCGACGCGCTCGCCCATCGCTGAGCAACACCGATGACCCCATTGATGAGAGGAACGGCGACCATGCCGAGACCGAGAATCGTCACCATCCGCAGGTCTCCCTCGGGGATAGCCGTGTCGATGAGCCCCCGCATCAGCAGCGGCGGAAGCAGCGAGAGCAGCGAAATCACCAGGATCGTGACGAGGACGACGGTTAGTTCGAGCCGGTAGCCCTTGGCATACGACAGGACGCGGGCCACGAGCGCACGATCGATTTTCGGTGCTTGCTGGGTCTCGTCGTGTCGGAGGTACGCGCCCCAATTGCCGTGCGTCATGAACCAACGATAGGGCGAGGGACCCGCGAGTCAGGCACACTCGGTCCCGTTCAGCCGGACGTACCCGATCCGAGCTGCAGAACCAGCGGCTCGGAAGACTCCGCCACCTCGAGACACAAATCCTCAGAGATCTCTGAGCGACAGTACAACTCGTATCGCATGGTGTTGTCCGTCCAGCTCAGACTGATCCCGTCGGGCACGGACAGCGGGAGTATCTCGCTGCGTTGGGCCGGGGTGTCGACCGGCGCCCGACCAACGCGAAGAACCGCGACTCGACCGGTGTCCGACTGGTACGGATCACTCGACCAGAGACCGAACGCCGTCGACGTGTCGGGGTCCAGTGTTCCCAGTGCCTCCTTGTAGACAAGCTGACTCGTGATCCAGCGGACTTGAGCCGGCACCAGCGACGGGAACGCCAGAGCGGGGAGAGCCGAGGCGATCTCGGCTCTCGAGGACTGCACGAAACGGCTGTTCTCGGTTCTTCCGAGCCAGACATCACCGATGACCTGATCCGGGTCACCGGTGTATTGAGGAGTCTTGGGATCGTTGAACCACAGGACGTCGACAGCGGAGACGAGTGCCTCACCTTCGATGCCCGCCGCCACCGACGGGATCGCCAGCGTCGTGGTCGTCTCACCTTCGACGAACTCCCTCGTGCGATCCCCGACACCATCAAGCGGTCCGGCTTCCCCACAGGACACCGCTATGAACGCCAGACATACGACGAGTAGGAACTTCTGTTTCACGTCAGGAAGGATGGCATGAATCCTCCGCAACTGATGCCGGCCGCGGCGACCCGGGTGCTGGTATCGCACGCTTCCCGGCCGATGGAACCTTCGTCGCCGCGACGGCGGTATCGCGATGTGTGTGTCGAGTAGAGTCGGTCGGTGCGATTCAGTGTTGCCCGATTCTCGGACCCGACGCTTCCGCCCATCGGCTCCCTGGCCACCTCGGCCGCGGCGGAGGGACTCGATTTCGTGGCTCGAACGATGGACGATTGGCGGACCGGAACAAATGCATTCGACGGACCATCGGAGCTGTTCTACCTCGCGTGGGTTGGCTACTCGGTCGTCGGGATGTGCGGACTGAACGAGGATCCCTTCCTCGAACCCGGAAGCCGGGTCGGAAGACTGCGACATCTGTACGTCGCTCCGGCGTCGCGTCGGCGAGGGGTTGGGTCAGCACTGGTCGCTGCCTGCCTCTCCTCTGCCACCGACTCCTTCGTCCGCATCAGACTGCGCACGCTCGACGCCGATGCCGACACGTTCTATCGGTCGATTGGCTTCATCCGGGTGGATGAGCCGAACGCGACGCACTCGTTGGTTCTCGGCCAGTAGCTGGCGGTCTCAACCCACATGAACCGCTATGCGTGGTCGGCGTGGTCCTCGAAGATCTCGAGCAACGCGCGTCGGGCCTGTGCTACGAAGGCGGGGTTCGTCTCTCTGTAGTAGGGAATCGCCGCCACGCTCATGTGGAGCGCCCACCCCATCGCTCGGAACCAGGTCCTCTTGTCGGCGTGTGAAGCAGTTCTGAATGTTTCGCGACTATCACCGCCGAAGAGCCACCAAGCAGCCAAGTGGTCTGCACTCGGATCGCCGACGGAGCATCCTTCCCAGTCGATGACTGCCGCCAGCTGACCCTCTCGGGCGATCATGTTGTCGCCCCTCAGGTCGCTGTGGAGCCAGGACGGTTGTTCCTCCCAATCACCAACGGCAAGGCACACCTCCCATATGTCGAGGACGCGTCGAGGGTCGATGTCCTCGGGCAGCTGCTCCACCCATGTCTTGAAACCTGCATCGACATTGGCCAACCCGAAGGCCCTGTAGTTTCCGGTCTTTGGCGCACCCTCGGTCGCCACTCCACGGATGGCGGCAACGAACTCACCCAGTTGCACGGCCGCTTGATCGAGATCCAGAATCTCGGCCGCAGTGACGGGAATGCCTTCGACCCACTCCAGAACGGACCAGTGGGACGGGTACTCGTCCGTTGGAGTCCCCAATCGCTCGTACCTCGGGACATGGATCGGCAATGACCGTGCGAACACAGGCATCCACTGCGCCTCGCGTTGCGGACCGCCCGAGAAGTCGGGTGCTCGCGGGAGTCGCACAACCAGATCGGTACCGAGCCGGTAGACCGCATTCACGGTTCCAGACGATCGGAATCGGGTCAACGGGCGCTCGGCGAGGTCGGGCATCTGCACCGCCAGCAGACGGCGCACCACGCCTGAGTCGATGACGAATTCGTTGTCGTGGAGCGGCACGTTCGCAGCATACGACCCGACGGATTCCGCATCGCGACACCTTGGTTCTTCGCCGCTGCCGGTCCCGAGTGCCAAGACCGACACATCACGCCCGCGACCGCCGGATGATTCCGGCGTTGACCCAGCGGTTGCACGCCAGCCACATGTGAGCGCTCCGAGGGTGCGCCGTGGTTCCTACCCTTGCCGGATGGAATCTGTGGCGATCGTTCGGGACCAACTCACGGGAGACGGTCCGTTGGACACGGCGACTTCGAGGGCGATCCTCCGCGCCGTGAGCACCGGTGAGATGCCTGAGACGTTCGAGATCGGGCTTTCGTCACGTGTGTTGGCATTCGGGAAGCACGACACGTCGTCGCCCGGGTTCGCTCCCTCCGTCGAGATCGCCAGCGAACACGGATTCGAACCGACGGTTCGCATTGCCGGAGGTCGCGCTGCAGTGTTCCACGAGGGCACGGTTCGGTTCGGCTGGACACGGCAGGTCGAAGACCCTGCATCGACCATGCACGACGGATTCCGCGCCCTTTCACAGATCGTCGTCGAAACCCTCGGCGACTTCGGCATTCACGGCGAGATCGGGGAGATCCCCGGTGAGTACTGCCCTGGCCAGTACTCCGTACACATCGGAGGCAAGAAGGTCATGGGCGTCGGACAGCGTCTGACGCGAAATGCAGCCCACGTCGGCGGCGTCATCGTTCTCTCCGACAGTCGGGTCATCAACGACGTCCTGATTCCCATCTACGCACAGCTCGACATTCCTTTGGTCCCGGAAGCGACCGGTTCGGTGGCGGACGCATTCACGGTGGACGCGCCAACGTTCATGGATCGCATGACGTCGCGCATCCTCAACGGCCGTACCGGCGAGACGGTTGAAGTACCGGCAGCGGTACGGCTCGCTGCTGCGGATTTCCGCCCCGACCACGACCCACTGTCACCGCGAGTTGCGTGAGTGCGCGAAACCATGAAGACTCGAAGACCATGAAGATCCTCATCGTCAACGGACCGAACCTGAACATGCTCGGGACCAGGGAGCCCGAGGTGTACGGGCACGAGACCCTCGAGCAACTCGAACGCTTGTGGACGCGGGTTGGTGCGAGACTGGGCATCGAGATCGAGACGTTCCAGTCGAACCACGAGGGTGCGATCATCGACGCGATCCAGGGTGCCCGCGGGTCGGTGGATGCGCTGATCATCAACGCCGGCGCGTACTCACATACGAGCTATGCGATCCACGATGCGATCATCGCGACGAGCATCCGGACCGTCGAGGTACACATCTCGAACATCCACGAACGGGAGTCGTGGCGGAACCACTCGGTGCTTTCGCCGGTTGCAGACCTCGTCATCGTCGGCCGTGGATCAGCGGGCTACATCGATGCGATCCGCTA
>CAYTWC010000089.1:0-7675 GCA_964441975.1 uncultured Acidimicrobiaceae bacterium
CATCTTCAGCAACTCGGCACCGTCGAGGTCAGGGAGACCCATGTCGAGGACGACAACGTCTGGGGCGGACTGGACGATTTGCTGGAGACCATCGAGCGCCGTGCCGGCTCCACCGACCTCATAGCCCTGGCCTGCGAGGACCCGGGTCACGAGCTGCCGGATGCGTTGGTCGTCTTCGATGATCACCACTGATGCCATGGCGCAAGTGAACCATGTGGCGGTCCTCTTAGCAACTCCTTAACATGCTGTTGGAAACCCCACAACCGCAGGAATCGGACGATGACCACAACGATGCGGCAGAGACTCCTCCTGGTCGCTGGTTGGCTTGTTGCAGCCATCGCCTCAGGAATTGTTGCCTCGGGTGCCGTGGCGATTGCTGGTGGTCAGGTCCTCGACCGGGCTCAGCGACCGTTCACGGCGGCAGAGGTCGCAGCACTGCCAGTCGTAACGGTGGGTTCGTCCGACGAAGTCGAGCCCCATGCCTCCGGCGGCCTCGTTCCGAATGCCGGTGAGCCCACCGACGACGACGGCGTCGATGGATCTGTCGACGGGTCCGCCGGCACCGGGGGGAGCTCCGCATCGGGCGACTCCTCAGCGCCCCCCGCGGATCCGTTCTCAGCAAACCCCGACGCCGGCCGGATCGAAGCAAACGAGGGCGGTCAGGTCTCGTTCGCAGCCACCGGGGACCAGCTCTATCTGCTCTGGGCGACTCCGAATCCCGGGTATGCAGTCCAGAGAAGGGTCAGCACGGACTCCCTCATCACGATCTCGTTCACCTCGAATCGCAACGTATGGCTGGTCCGCGCCGAGGTGAGGGACGGCGATCTCATCGTGTCATCTGAGGCGAACCCGCTCACGTAGTAAGCCGTGGGGTCGCCGCTACGCGGACGTCGATGGCGCCTCTGCGCTTTGCTCCGTGATCACCTTCGGTGCGAACGAAAGTGTCGTGTCGTACCCGGTGACGAAGTCGACGACCGCGTCGGGATGAAGTGGTCGGGCGACGAGATATCCCTGCACTTTCGTGCAGCCGAGGTCGGCGAGCTTCGCCAGTTCCGCCGTCGTCTCGACCCCTTCTGCGATGACTTCGAAGCCGAACCGGTCGGCGATCGCGATCACGGACGACGCAATGGCAGCGGAGGCCTCGCGTTCTTCGATACGTTCGACGAACGCGTTGTCGATCTTGAGTGCCCGGACGGGGAGCTTCTGGAGCTGCACCAGGGAGGATGATCCAGTACCGAAATCGTCGATGGAGACCTTGATACCCATGTTGGACAGTCGCTCGATGGCGCGGGTTGCCCTTTCCGCCTCAAGCGTGATCGTGCGTTCGGTCACTTCCACCTCGAGATAACGCGGATCGAGGTCAGCGACCGCGAGCGAGACGGCGATCGATTCGACCAGGCTCGTGTCGCGGAACATCCGATCGGACACGTTGACGGCTACACGGACGGGGTTCATGCCTTCGCGCACCCATCGCTTCATGTCGCGACATGCCTCGTCGAGAATCCACTGGCTCATCGGCGCGATGAGGTCGGACTCCTCTGCGAGCGCGATGAACTCCCCCGGGAGTAGGAGACCGCGCTCGGGGTGCTCCCACCGCACGAGTGCTTCGAGTCCGATTACCGCCCCACGCTCGACATCGACCTTCGGCTGGTACATGAGCAACAGTTGATCACCGGATTGGACCGCTGATCGAAGGTCATCGAGCAGTGCGAGACGATCAGATGTCCGGTCCCGCAGTGACCGCGTGTAGTACTGATAGGTGTTCTTGCCTGCCGACTTCGCCTGATACATCGCTGTGTCGGCGCCTTTCATCAGGTCCGCGTATGAATCCCCGTCGACCGGATACATCGAGATTCCGATCGACACGGTCACGACGATCTCACGATCCGCGACGCGGTACGGAGCCGAAATCGCCCTGAGCACCTTGGTGGCGACCCGTCCTGCGTCCTCGACACGTTTGCCGCCTTCAAGGATCACGGTGAACTCGTCTCCGCCGAGCCGGGCGACAGTGTCGGTCTCGCGCAACACTGTGACGAGTCGCCCTGCGATCTGTCGAAGGAGCTCATCTCCGACGGCATGGCCGTAGCGATCGTTGACATCCTTGAACCCGTCGATGTCAAGGAACATCAAGGTGACGAGACCGCCATCGCGTCGCGCCCTCGACAGGGCGCTGGTGACGCGATCCTGGAACAAGGGCCGATTGATCAGACCCGTCAGGGAGTCATACTGGGCAAGGAATCCGAGGCGCTTCTCTGCGCGGCGGGTGCGAATCGAATGCACCGTGAGCGCGATGAGTACGCCAGCGACCACCACGATGGCGATGACGGCGACGATCATCTGAGAACTCCGGCTCGGCTCATGCGTCCTTATCGGCATTCGAGACGCCGGAATGAAGGGAATACCCGTACCGACCTCGACTTTCGGGGTGACTACGATGACATCATGGAGCTTTTTGCCGTCGATGCGTTCATCGCGATCTCACTGATCCTGCCGCTCGTCGCCCTCTGGGTCGTCACTTTCTGGGACATCGCCCGCCGCAAGGACCTCTCCGCGATACGCAAAGTGATGTGGTCTGTAGTCGTCCTGCTGACCGCGTACGTCGGTATCGCGGCATACGCGATCCTGCGCCCCATTCCGCTGCCACCGGGGAAAGCGCACAGCTCAACCGTTCCTCGCGCATCAGCCATTGTAGAGGCGCTCGAAGACCTCGTCGCGTCGCACAGCGCCGGCGAGATGTCAGACGCGACCTTCGACCTCGAGAAACGAACCATCCTCGGGCTGAGCGCACCCTCGGACTGACGGACCGCAAATCCGCGACCGCGGTCGTCGTGAGGTGCCCGGGGTGGGGGTTGAACCCACACATCCTCTCGGATAGCGGATTTTAAGTCCGCCGCGTCTGCCATTCCGCCACCCGGGCGACGCCGTGAGCGTACCGGAGATCCCACAGGCAGGCTCCGACGCGCTCGCGTAGGATGGATTTCGAGCGATCCAAGGAGCTGTCGTTGAAGGTCTTTCCGCCCGAAAGAATCCGCAATATCGCACTGGTCGGCCACACCGGGGCGGGCAAGACGACCCTCGCTGAGGCCCTGCTGTACCGTGCCGGAGCGATCTCGAGGATCGGCACAGTCGAGGCGGGAACAACGGTCACCGACTACGACCCCGAGGAACACGATCGGGGCATCTCGCTGACGCTTGCACTCGCTCCGTTCGAATGGCGCGATCACAAGATCAATCTGATCGATACCCCCGGCTATGCCGACTTCGTCGGCGACGTGCACGCGGCGCTGCGGATCACCGACCTCGCGGTGTTCGTCGTCAGCGCTGTGGACGGGGTGGAAGTCCAGACTGCCTACGCATGGCGGGTTGCCGAGCAGATGCGCGTCCCACGGATGATCTTCATCAACAAGCTCGACAAGGAAAGGGCCTCGTACGACCGGACACTCGACGAACTCAGGGATCGGTTCGGTTCCGGCGTCGCACCCATCGAACTCCCGATCGGTGCGGAGGAGTCGTTCCACGGTGTTGCAGACCTGTTCCGGGACAAGGCGTACATCTACGACTCGGGGAAGGCCGAAGAAGTCGAGATGCCTGACGAGATAGCCGACCGGGAACATCAGGTACACGACGACCTGATCGAAGGAATCGTCGTCGGCGACGACCTGATGCTCGAACAGTACCTCGAAGGAGTCGTGCCGAGCGTCAAGAAGCTCGAGGAGGTGATGGCACGCGGGGTGGCGAACGCAAAGGTGTTTCCCGTCGTCTGCGGATCGGCCACTGGCCCGATCGCAGTCGACAGGCTTGCCGACTTCATAGTCGAACTCGGTCCCTCCCCTGTTGACAGACCGCCGTCGATGGTCATCGCCGGGGATCAGGAGGTCGAAGTGCCGAAGGATCCCGCAGGGGATCCGCTCGCCTTCGTGTTCAAGACCCTCGCTGACCCATACGTGGGTCAGATCTCGTTGTTCAAGGTCATGTCCGGGACCCTCCGCCCCGAGACGCATCTCACGAACGGCCGCTCCGGTCAGGATGAACGCCTGGCCAAGATCGCAACGATGTTCGGCAACGAGACCGAACTGGTCGAGTCGGCACCTGCCGGCGACATCATCGCTGCAGCGAAGCTCCAGGACACGAAGACCGGCGACACCCTCGCTCCGAAGCACAAGCCTGTCAAGGTTCCGAGGGTCAAACGCCCTGAACCCGTCCTCGCGACCGCGTTGGTGCCGCGGACGCAATCAGACGACGACAAACTTGCATCGGCCCTCCATCGGATCCTGGAGGAAGACGCATCGCTCCGACTCGAACAGAACGCCGAGACACACCAGACGCTGCTTCACGGCATGGGGGAAACCCACCTCAACATCGCTATCGAGAAACTGAAACGGAAATTCGGCGTAGAGGTGGACCAGATCCCGATTCGGGTGCCGTACCGCGAGACGATCACCACCGAGGCCGAGGCCGAAGGCAAGCACAAGAAGCAGTCGGGGGGCCATGGCCAGTTCGGTGTCTGTCACCTGATAATCCGGCCCCTCCCAAGAGGCGACGGCTTCGTGTTCATCGACAAGGTCAAAGGCGGCTCCATACCAAGAGCACTGATCCCTGCCGTGGAGAAGGGGGTCATCGAGACGATGGCTGATGGCGGTGACCATGGCTACCCGATCGTCGACGTCGAGGTGACCGTCGACGATGGCAAATACCACTCGGTCGATTCCAACGAACTGAGCTTCAAGATGGCAGGGAGGGAAGGATTCAAAGCGGCCTTCGCGAAGGCAAGACCGGTGGTCCTCGAGCCGATGTCCAAACTGTCGATCACGGTCCCCATCGAGTATCAGGGAGACGTGATGGGCGACATCGCAGCGCGACGCGGCACCGTTCAGGGATCGTCGACGGGCTCGGACGGTTCCCAGACCATCGAAGCGACGATCCCGACATCCGAGATCGTCCGGTATGCGATCGATCTGCGGTCGATCACCCAGGGGTGGGGCACATTCGTCACGGCCCACGACCACTATCAGGAAATGCCGGCTCATCTTGTCGACCGTGCCCTCGCACCGGCATGACCCGGCCGGAGAGCACCGGCGATTCCGTCAACCCCCTTGCAGCGCCTCCGCCGCGAGAGCGTCAAGCAGGTCCGACTCACTCACAGTGACGCTCGCGGCGCTCAGATGGGTGAGGACCGAGAGTGCGATGAGGGCACCCGCAAGGATGACAGGTGCCCGCTTCGGTTGCAGCGCCGGGATGGCAGCCGTCTCCTCGATCGATAGACGGGCGAGCCGGTCCACGATCTCGCGGATCTCATCCAACTGCACGACGGCGCCGTCCACGCGCGACCGGTCGTAGTGGTCGAGCCCTCGCGCGATCGCGGCGAGCGAAGTGAAGGTGCCTGCGACACCGATGAGCGGGAGGCCCCGGTCCACATCGACCTCCGAGAACAGGCCTGCGACATGCTCGGTCGCAGCCGAGAGCTGCGCTGTGGACGCTGGTCTGTCCGGCAGCATCCGATCGGTCAGACGAACGGAACCTATGTCGACGCTGTTCAACGCTGATGGAACAGTCGACCCCTCGATGAACTCCGTCGAACCACCGCCGATGTCGACCACGACGCAGCGACGATCGCCTCGACCCCGGGTCGCGCCGGCGAAGGCCAGCGCGGCTTCCCGAGCACCGCTGATCACCTCGGGGACGACTCCGAGATGGCGTCCCACCTCGGCTGCGAACCACGCGCCGTTGCTTGCATCACGTGTCGCTGACGTCGCGACAGCGAGGCGGACCCCGGCATCGTTCGCATCCATTGTCACACGGAAACGACGCATCACCTCAAGCGTTTGGCGGACGCGTTCGTCATCGAACGCACCGGTCGCATCGACACCGGTGCCGAGTCCCGTCACCTCGGAATCCCTGGCGACGGTCCTTCCATCGGGATCGACCACGAGGAGCCTCATCGAGTTCGTACCGATATCGATTGCGGCCGCGTTCACGTCGGCTCCGACCAATCGGGATTCCTGACGAACTCCCCGTCGATGATCGCAACACATGGAACGACACATCCGAGAGGTTCGATACGCGCGGCGACATCCTCGCCCACCGGATTGTCGTTCCCGGCTGCCGTGTCCGCGTAGTGGGCGTGCAGGCACTTCACGCCGCCTCCTGATCCGGCAACTCCACCTTGGGGTCTTGGACCGTCCCATCCGTCGGGCATCAGCGCATCGCGATTGCGTTCGTACCTGCCCATGGCGTCGGCGAACGCCTCGGCGAACAGCGGGTCTGACGCGATGCGCGTGTCCGCGTCCCGCACACCCCCCGCAGACTCGATTCGCGATATGCGAGTCGTCGCAAGCGGACATGTGAGCCAGTGGGTCGTCGGGAACGGTGTCCCGTCGTCGAGAATCGGTGGGACGTCAGTGACGACAGGGAGTCCGAGGTGGCAACGGGTCCGAACGACCACCTCGGACCTTGGCTCACGACCTATCTGGGCGGTAACAACCGATCGGTCATCCATCGTCGACGACGTCGCCACCCGTGATGAAGTTCCAGATGCGCGAAAGGAAGCCGGGTGACTCCGTCGATGTGACCGGTTCCGGTGCCTCATCGGTCGCCGTCAGCGTGTCCGCATCGGGAACGATGACGACATACCCGACCTCGCCCTCGCGGACGAATCCGTACTGCTCGCGGGCGACACGTTCTATCTCCTGATCGGAGAGCAAGGCCTCGACGTCGGCAGCGATGACCGCATTCTGCGACTCGAGCTCGGCGAGCCGATCGATTGCCGCGTTGACCTGGTTCTCCCGCTCGAGGTATTGCTGAAGGGGGAGCACGCCCGACACGACAAGACCGAACACGACGAACAAGGTCAGTAGGAGTACGCCGCGCCAGCGCGATCGTTTCTTCCGCTTGGGCCGTGTCGTTTCGACGGCGTCGTCGTGTCGTTCAAGTGTGTCGGTCATACGAACTTTCGGAAACGGTCCCATCCCGCATAACGGGCATCTTTGCCCAGATCCTCTTCAATGCGAAGCAATTGGTTGTATTTGGCAGTTCGTTCGCCTCGCGCAGGCGCCCCCGTCTTGATCTGTCCTGCGTTGGTTGCCACGGCGAGGTGGGCGATGAACGAGTCTTCCGTCTCTCCCGAGCGGTGGCTCATCATCGATCCGTACGACGAGCGATCGGCAAGATCCATGGTGCTCAACGTCTCGGTCAGGGATCCGATCTGATTCACCTTGATCAGTATCGCGTTCGCGACATCCAGATCGATCGCCTTGCGGAGCAGATCGACGTTGGTGACGAGGAGATCGTCTCCGACGATCTGGGTCCGCGAACCGAGCTCGGTCGTCAGGGTCGCCCATCCGTCCCAGTCCGCCTCATCGAGACCATCCTCGATCGAGACGATCGGGTAGTCATCCACGAGACCTGCGAGGTGGCGTGTCATCCCGTCGGAGTCGAGTGATGCCCCCGAGAGGTGGTACGCACCGTCGGAGTACAGCTCACTCGCGGCGACATCGAGCGCAAACCCGACCTCGACACCCGGCTCATACCCTGCGCGCTCGATCGCCTGCGTCAGCACCTCCAGCCCCTCCCTGTCGCTCCCGAGCTCGGGAGCGCAGCCAACCTCCTCACAGACAATGGTGGACAGACCGCGGTCGACGAGGACTCCTTTGAGTGCCTGGTACACCTCGACGCCGGC
>CAYTWC010000090.1:0-2686 GCA_964441975.1 uncultured Acidimicrobiaceae bacterium
GTCCACGACGATGGTGCCGGTTTCCTCGTCGAAGACCTCGATCTCGATGGTCGCAAGCGTGGCAGTCAGGTTCACGAGTTCCCCGTCGCGCTCGACACCGATGACGACGGTCTCTCCGCCACGTTCGGCGACGAAGTCGGTGAACTGCACCCACTCCGTCACCGGCACCCCGTCGGTTGCGACGATCACGTCGCCCGCAGCGGCACCCGACACGGCCGCTGGGGCGGGCTCATCGGTGTTCGGTATGGTCTCGGACACCGACGCAATGGTCGTCGTGCGCACGGCGAAACCCGCATCATCGAAGACGATCGTTCCCCAGATCAGTCCCACCGAATACAACAGGATGAACGCAACGACGAAGTGAGAAGCGATCCCGGCGAGGACGACGACACTCTTCTTCCAGAACGGCGCAACTCGGTAGGTCCTACCTTCTTCCTCGGGGGCGACCTCCTCGAAAGGGTTCATGCCGATGATGCGAACGTATCCCCCGAACGGAATGGCCTTGACGCCGTACTCCGTCTCTCCGCGTTTCATCGACCACAACTTCGGACCGAACCCGAAGAATGCCTCTGTCGCCTTCATCCCGAACGCTTTGGCTGCGATGAAGTGCCCACCCTCGTGGATGACGATCATGGCCACGACGCCGGCGATCATGATGAACGGACCCATACGACTCGATTCCTGTGCGTGTCAACGGTTGCGGTGAACGGTACCCGTCGATCCCGTCAACCGGCGACGGATGAACATGCAGACTCGGCGGTGGCCCGTGCCCACGCATCGGCATCGAGGACGTCCTCGATCGATTCGGGAACACGCGCTTCGTGGGCCGACAAGGTGCGCCCGATGACGGTCGGAATGGCTGCGAAGGAGATCCGACCGGCGAGGAATGCACCGACTGCTACTTCGTCAGCGGCGTTGAGCACCGCTGTCGCGGTCCCGCCGGTTCGCCCGGCGGTGTATCCGAGTCCGAGGCACGGAAACGTGCCTCCGTCCGGACGTTCGAATGTCAAATCGGCGCCGATCGGATCGAAAGGCTCACGGTCGACTCGAACCCGTTCGGGATAGGTCAGCGCTGCCTGAATGGGTTTACGCATGTCGGGAAAGCCGACCTCGGCCTTGACAACGCCGTCCACGAACTCGACGAACGAATGAACCACGCTTTGGGGATGTACCACGACGTCGATGTGATCGTACGGAATCGAGAACAGGTAGTGGGCCTCGATCACCTCGAAGGCCTTGTTCATGAGGGTCGCCGAATCGGTCGTGATTCTCGGACCCATTGACCATGTGGGGTGTTCCAGGGCCTGGGCGACCGTCACATCGGCCAGCTGGTCAGGGTGGAATCCACGAAAGGGTCCGCCGGACGCAGTGAGTATCAGCCGTGCGACGGAATCAGCAGGTTCCCCGGTAATGCATTGCCAGATGGCCGAATGTTCAGAATCGACAGGAATGATCTCACCGCCGCCGTTGGCTACGGCGTTCATCAGAAGCGGTCCGCCCGCGACAAGGCTCTCCTTGTTCGCCAAAGCGAGCCGGTTGCCAGCGTGCAGGGCCGACAGGGACGATTCAAGGCCGGCAGCGCCGACGACCGCGTTCACGACAGTGGTCCCCTTGGTCGCAGCCAGCTCGGTCATGGCTCCGGGTCCGAACCTGGCCCTGGATCCGAGAACCGCTTCGAGTTCTGTGTGATTGTCACCCGGCTCGGTGATACATACGGCTGCATCCGGATATCGCGCCGCAATCGCGAGGATCTCGTCGGACGGCCTCCGCGCAGCGACCGCGCTGACATCCGCCCCGATCCGGTCGGCGACATCCAATGTCTGGGAGCCGATCGAACCCGTTGCTCCGAGCACCACGAGAGGATTCAGAGAAGACCCGCCCATACGAAGATCGCCCACGCCGCGGGAATGACGAACAGGAGTCCGTCGATCCGGTCGAGGAATCCACCGTGCCCAGGAAGGACCGAGCCCATGTCCTTGAGGCCGAGCATCCGTTTGGCTGCGGACATCGCCAGGTCCCCGAGCGGTGTCAGGATCGCTGCCGCGGCGCCGACCGCAAGACCCGACGTCAATTCGAACGGTGGAAAGAAGTGCAGCACGGCGCCGAGGCCGAATGCCACGATGACACCGGCAACCAGACCCTCCACGGTCTTCTTGGGAGATACCCACGGAGCGAAATGGGTGCGGCCGATCGAACGTCCCACGAAGAACGCTGCGATGTCCGCGGCAGCGACGGTTACGACAACGCCGACGATGAGTGTCCGGTAGTCATCGGACCGGGCGATGAGCATCGCGAACGAACCCAGGCCCGCCCACGCCATCACGGTCGTCGTCAGCGCCAGATTGCCCATCGGGTCCGGCCTGCCCGGCGTGACGGCGTAGAACAGCAACAGCAGCACGACCGCGACCACGAAGGCCATCGGGATCGCAGCTGCCGACCAGAAGAATGCACCGAGACAGGCCGCGATGATGCCGATGAAACCGAACAGTGCGATCGGTTTGCGGTCGTGACGCACGAGCGCGGTGTAGAACTCGCCTGCGCCGAGCACGAATACAGCCATCGCGAGAAGCAGAAGAGCGGGACGCCAGACAAGCGATGCGGCGAGTGCGACGACCAGCACGAGGCCGGTGATGACACGCGCAACGAGGTCACCCGAACCGCGGGCACGGACCCGACGGTGGCCCTC
>CAYTWC010000090.1:2696-7613 GCA_964441975.1 uncultured Acidimicrobiaceae bacterium
GACGTCTTCGAACCCGACAACGGACGACTCAAGGCCCGGGATCGCCGCTACGAGGGCAACCTGCTCGGTCTCCTCGGTCTCAGCAGCGGCGATTGCTTCTGCGAGCCCTGCGTGCTCGCGAGTCTTGCCGCGATGGAAGTCGTCAGTCGCGAGTCGGAATTCGTCATCTTCCGGGACGGCGTCGGTTGGAGCCGGCTCGTCTGCGGCGTCGGATCGCCCGGCCGTCGAGGGTTCAGGGGAATCTGGCGAGAACTCTTCGACGCCCCACAGTTCTGCGAAGCTCGCACCTGCGAGTGACGATCCGGCTACAGCAGATCCTGCGGGCTGTCCTACGATCGGCGACTCGCCGGTCACAAACACTGCCTCACCGGTGTCCTCGAAGGGATCGAACTGTTCGCTCGGATCGACATGGCCGAAGTCGAACGGTGGATCCATCTCCGGGTCCGCGCTGCTGACGATCGCGTCTCCCGTGGTCAAGTCGATCACAGAGTCGTCCTCGTCACCACGGTCGTCCGACTCGAACACGGGTTCTGACTCGGCATCGAAGACACCGGCGTCCACCTCTGTGTCAGTCGGCTCCGGTGCGATGATCTCCATCTCTCCCGTTATCGGTTCGTGTCCACCGTCGAATGCATCGAACTCGACCACCGGGTCATCCGCTGCGGCATTCTCACCGGTGTCGAAGACGGGCTCGTCCACTGCGTCCATGGGCTCCACATCAGGGACCGCGATGCCACCGCCGGTTGACTCGTCGTACGAGTCCCAATCGACTTCGGGGTCGATAGCGACGGCGCCGAGGGCTTCATCGGGTGTGTCACCCTCGATCGCGACATCCTCGTCATTCGCGACGATGGCATCCATCTCGATCGGGGCATCATCCGGAGGAACGAATGTCTCTTCGAACTCATCAGTTGCATCGTTGTCGGGGAGGTCGTCTGCCACGTCGACCTCATCGACGATCTCGACGGCATCCGCTGATTCCTCAGCAACCGGCGCCGTTGGATCGGTCGGTGCCGCTTCCTCGTCGGCCAACCAGTCGTCGAAGTCGCTCTGGACTGGGTCGTTGTTACGGTCGTCTGGCATATCGCTCCACGGTACCGGATACACCGGCCACAGGTGTGTCATACGGGGCCTGAACCGGGATCGACATCCGTCGACGACCGGGCTCAGACTTCAAGCAATTCTTCTTCTTTACGCTCGAGCGCTTCATCGATCGTCTGCGTGTGCTTGTCGGTGAGGTCCTGCAGTTGCTTCTCCGCACGATGGATGTCGTCCTCGGACACGTCCTCGGCCTCGATCGCATCCTTCGCGTGTCGTCGGATGTTACGGATGGCGACCTTGCCCTCTTCTGCGACGCCGCGCACGACCTTGATGAGCTCCTTGCGGCGCTCCTCGGTCAGAGCCGGAAATGCAAGCCGGATGATGTTCCCATCGTTTGACGGGTTGAGCCCGAGATCGGCTTCCCTGATCCCTCGTTCGACGTCGGCAATCGCGCTCTTGTCATACGGAGTGACGATCAGCATCCGCGCTTCTGGGGTGGAGAAGGACGCGAGCTGCTGCAGCGGGGTCTTGGTGCCGTAGTAGTCGACCATCACTCGGCTCAGAAGGCCCGGATTCGCCCGTCCGGTGCGAACACCGCCGAATTCCTGGACCGTGTGCTCGACCGCTTGGTCCATCTTGAGATCTGCATCGTCGAGATGTTCGTTGATCATCCGTTCCTTCCAGCTTCCACCAATGTGCCGACTGAATCGCCGCGCACGGCCTTTGCGATGTTCCCCGGCACCATCATGTTGAACACTCTGATCGGCAGCCCGTTTTCCATGCACATCGTAACTGCTGTGGTATCCATCACCCCGAGTTGTTCGGAGATCGCATGCATGTAATCGAGTTCGCCCATGAACTCGGCATCCGGGTCCTTCGACGGATCGGCGGTGTAGATCCCGTCAACCTTCGTGGCCTTCAGCACGGCGTCGGCTCCGATCTCGGCCGCACGCAATGCAGCAGTCGTGTCGGTCGTGAAGAAGGGGTTTCCGGTTCCTCCGGCGAACACGACGATCCGACCCTTTTCGAGGTGTCGGATCGCTCTGAGCCTGATGTAGGGCTCGGCGACCTGCTGGATGTTGATCGCCGTCTGGACCCTGGTCTCGGCACCCGCACGTTCAAGCGAATCGCGGATTGCGACAGCGTTGATGACCGTCGCAAGCATCCCCATGTAGTCGGCACTCGAGCGGTCCATGTTGGATGCCGCTGCGCTGAGGCCCCGGAAGATGTTCCCACCGCCGACCACGATCGCAATCTCGTGGCCCTCGGCGTGCACTTCGGCGATCTCGGCTGCTGTTCGATCGACCGTTTTCGGATCGATGCCGTAGCCGAGCTCGGCGTCCGCAAACGCCTCGCCCGACAGTTTCAGTACGACGCGTCGCTTGGCCATATCGTCACCTCTCGACTGGGTCACTCCCCGACGGCGACCCTAGCCATCGATGAGACCGAAATGTTCTCACCCATCTTGGCCGCGAGCTGCTGAACGAGTTCACCGATGGTTCCATCGAACTTCTCTGACCGCACGAACACCTGGTCGACGAGCACGTTGTCACGGTAGAACGACTCGATGCGGCCGGCGACGATCTTGTCGACGATCTCATCCGGCTTGCCCTCGTTCTTGGCCTGGGCTGCGATGAGCTCCCGTTCCTTGGTGAGATCCGCCTCCGGGACGTCCTCACGATTGATCCACAGCGGCTGTGCCGCCGCGGCGTGCATCGCGATGTCGTTGGCGACCTCCTGGAATTCGTCACTCTTTGCGACGAAATCCGTTTCCGATGCGAGGCCGACCAGCACACCAAGCACCGGCCTCCCCGCCTGATTGTGCATGTATACGCCGACGACACCTTCGCCCTGCTCGCGGTCTGAGCGCTTGGCTGCCGCAGCTATCCCCTTCTCGCGGAGGTAGTCGGCCGCCTTGTCCATGTCTCCAGCGGTCTCGGTGAGGGCCTTCTTGGCGTCCATCATCCCGGCCCCGGTCGATTTCCTGAGGGCCTGCACGTCTTGAGCGGTGAAATCAGCCACCGTTACTCCTTGGATTCGGTCTGCGGAGCATCCTTGCGCTTCGCTTTTGCTATTTCCTTGCCGGCAATACAACCGTCGGCGACGACACCGGCCAGCAGGTCGGCGGCACGGATGGCGTCATCGTTTCCGGGTATGACGAGATCGACGTTGTCGGGATCGCAGTTGGTGTCGACGAGGGCGATCACAGGAATGTCGAGTCTGTTGGCTTCCTTGACTGCGATGTGTTCGGCGTTGATGTCGACGATGAACACTGCGTCAGGTGCACGGCGCATATCGGCCACACCACCGAGCACCGCTTGGAGCTTCACCAGCTCGCGGCGTAGACGCAGTCGCTCCTTCTTGGGGAGCTGATCCATCTCACCGGTGGACTCCATCTGCTCGAGTTCGTGCATGTAGAGAATCCGTTTGTGGATCGTCTGAAAGTTGGTGAGCATGCCACCGAGCCAACGTTGGTTGACATACGGCATGCCTGCGCGCTTTGCGTTCTCCTCGATTGCCGCCTGTGCCTGCTTCTTCGTTCCGACGAAGAGCACGGTGCCACCGACTGCGGTGATGTCGTGCGCGACCTTGTAGGCCTCTTCTGCCGACTCAAGGGTCTGCCGAAGGTCGAGAATGTGGATGCCGTTGCGCTCTGAAAAGATGAACGGCCGCATTTTGGGGTTCCACCGAGAGGTCTGATGACCAAAGTGGACGCCGGCTTCAAGCAGCTGGCGCATGGCGATGACAGCCATAGTTGTCTCCTGTTCGGGTTGATTCTTCCGACCACTCTTTGAGCCCCCGAACGCTCCGCCAGGAACGCACCACACGGGGATTGCAGCAGCCGTGCTTTGTTGATGTCAGCGTAACGGTGCGTGTCCGTTTATCGGCCTTGCCAGAATCGAGAAGATCCGTTACGGGGATCTGAGATCCGATCTACCGGTAGGCGGGTTCGATGAACCGGTTCCGGAGACTCATGACCGCCTTGGTGTGGATCTGACAGATCCTCGATTCGGTCACATTGAGCACGCCACCGATTTCAGCGAGCGTCAGTCCTTCGTAGTAGTAGAGCGTGAGCACGAGCCGCTCGCGGTCAGGAAGTCGATTGATGGAATCCGCCAGCATGTAGCGGGTCTCTTCCTTCTCGAAGTTCCCCGACGGGTCGATTGCCGATGTATCGGCGATCATCTCCGACATGGAGCCTGATTCCCGCTCGGACGGATTGAGCAATTCGTCCAGCGCCACAAATCCGAGGTTTGCGATCTCCCCGAGATGGTCGCGAAGCGTCTCCGTCGAGATCTCCATCGCCTCTGCGACTTCATCCTCGGTGGCGGACCGCTGCAGTTTGTGCTCGAGTTCCGCCATCGTGCGTTGGATCTCACGCGCCCGCGCCCTCACCGATCTCGGTACCCAGTCGAGAGCACGAAGTTCGTCAAGAATCGCACCCTTGATCCGATTCACGGCGTAGGTCTCGAACTTGAAGCCGCGCTCCGGTTCGAATTTGTCGACCGCGTCGATGAGACCAAAGGTCCCGAAGGAGGCGAGATCGGAGTGGTCGACGTTCTTCGGAAGTCCTGATCCAACCCTGCCTGCGACGAACTTGACGAGCGGCGAATAGTGAAGGATGAGTCCCTCCCTTGCTCGCTCGTCACCCGTCGTCTTGTAGAGCTTCCACAAGTCGTCGAGTTCGTTCTGGTCCTTCTCAGGCACGTGGATGGCTTCTTTCGTACGTGGCGGTCATGTGTTTGCGCGTCACCGAAGTGTAGATCTGTGTCGTCGCCAGTTCGGTGTGTCCCAATAGCTCCTGTACCGAGCGCAGATCTGCACCGTTCTCGAGCAGATGCGTCGCAAACGAATGCCGAAGGGCATGGGGAAAGG
>CAYTWC010000091.1:0-7513 GCA_964441975.1 uncultured Acidimicrobiaceae bacterium
TGCTCTGTGGCGGAATCGGCCACAGCTTCAAACACACCGAGCCGATGAAGCCGAGCGAACCCAGCGATCCAGTCGCGAGTCGCGGCAGGTCGTACCCCGTGACGTTCTTGACGAGACGACCTCCTCCGCGCACGACTTTGCCGTAGCCGGTCGCAAGTGTGACTTCGAGTGTGCGGTCACGCGTCGGACCGTACTTGAGCCGCTCGAATCCCGACGCACCCTCAGCGATCAAACCCCCGATCGTTCGTTCGGGCTCCGAGGTGGGCAATAGCGACGTCTGATTCTCCGATGCGAGTAGCTGTTCGAGGTCACCGACGCGCATCCCTGCCTCGACGACGACCGTGAGATCCTCCACAAGCCAATCGATCACCGATGTCATCGATCGGGAGTCCATGACGACGTCACACGGTTCGACAGTGCCGAGATCAAGCCGCGACCCCGAACCGACGAACCTCACCGCCTTGCCTTGAGAGACCGCGTTCGACAAGAACTCTGCTGCTTCGTCGACTGAGGATGGAGAATGGATCGGCAGCGTCGTCATGGCAGACGGACCCCAGCGGCGTCGAAGCACCTCGAACCCGTCGGCAATACCTTCCCCGGATTCATGACCGCATCGGGATCGAAAGCGTCCCGTATCCGCGCCTGGGCGTCGAGGTCGGCCTCGTTGAACACAAGGCCCATCAGATCGCGCTTCTCAAGACCGATGCCGTGTTCGCCCGACAGCGAGCCTCCTGCCTCGATCGAGACCCGCACCATCTCGGTTGCGGCCTCCATCACCTTCTCGAGCATGCCTTCCTGCTTGGCATCGAAGGCAACGAGCGGATGGAGGTTGCCGTCTCCCGCGTGGAAGACGTTCAACATGTCGATTTCGTAGCGCTCGCCGATGTCGTATATCTGGGTGAGAACTTCGACGAGTTTCGTCCTGGGGACCACCGTGTCGTGCAGGTAGTAGTCGGGGGCCTTCTGGGCGACTGCGCCAAAGGCGGACTTCCGGCCCTTCCAGAGGAGCGCGCGCTCCTCTGGATCCGTCGCGACGCGCACAGTCGTCGCGTTGTGGCTACGGGCAATCGACTCGATCGATGTCGTCGCATCGGCAACAGACTCCGGTGAGCCGGTGACCTCGGCAAGAAGGACGGCCTTGGCGTCCGTCGGGTAGCCGGCGTGGACGAACGTCTCGACCGCTTCGACCATCAGTTGGTCCATCATCTCAAGAGCAGCGGGTATCTGACCGGATGCAATGATCGACGAAACGGTCGCCGCGGCATCCTCGATGGAGTCGTATCCGAGAAGCAGTGTGGCTACGTCCGGTGGGTTCTGCATGAGCCGCACGAGGATCCGAGTAGCGATTCCCAGCGTTCCCTCGGACCCGACCACGACCGCGCGAAGATCGAGCCCCGGCACATCCGGAGCTTCACCACCGACCATGACGGTGTCCCCTTCCGGCGTCACGAACTCGCACGCGTGGATGTGCGTGACGGTGGTGCCGTCGGCGAGGCAGTGAGGACCACCGGCGTTCGTTCCCAGGTTTCCGCCGATCGTGCTCGCCTGCTGCGACGATGGATCCGGGGCAAAGTGCAGCCCACGGTCGGCGAGCTTCTTCGAGAGATCGAGGTTGATCAACCCGGGCCCCACCCATGCGGTTCGGTCCGTTTCGTTCACCGAGTGGATCTCGTTGAGCCGGGTGAGGACGATCAACAGTCCAGGTTCCTGCGGCACTGCTCCACCCGCGAGCCCGGTTCCCGCTCCACGAGGGACGATCGGGACATCGTACGTGCGAGCGATCTTGACGCAGGCAGCCACCTCCTCCGTCGATCGCGGCAACGCCGCGGCGACGACGGTCCCAGCCTTGACACCCGCATCCTTGGCGAACACGGCGAGATCCAACGGATGATGGCGAACAGAATCCGCTCCGAGCGCAGCCTCAAGGTCCCGTATGAAGGTCATGACCTCAGCCTATATCGAGACGAGTCGGCTGAATCCACCGTGGCTGGCTCCTCCGACCCGATCCCATCAACGCCAATCATCCATCTGATCGAACGGATACATGGGACGCGTCAAGCGCTGCCACTCGAATTCGTGCAGGTCAGACATCGTCGAGCCCGGGGAGTTGACCCGGATCACTTCCGAGGTCATGTCCGCGAAGTATTGCCAGTTGCTCGCTGTCTTGACCACGACCATCTTCGCGTCCGCCGGGTCGAGACCGAAGTGGGTGTACCAGCTGGGGTGGTTGCCTGCGATCGCTCGTTTGGACGTCACGACGATCCTGATGTTGCCGATTTCCAGGAGCGCCGCATCACCCATGTCGTAGGAGTCCTTCCCGACGACCTCGGCTTCGACGACGCCACCACCAAGCCTGGCGACGCGAGCGTCGATGTGTATCGGTTGGCTGAACCGCGCGTCGAGCTTGCCACCGATGAGACCCGACACCTGGCCCCCTTCGCCTGCGGCTTGTGCCGCGGCGACGAACTCGGCGTCTGCCATCGGAAGCAGCGCCAGCTCGGGGGGTTGTTGACGCAGGAGCTCTTCGAGAATGACCGTGCTGTCACCAGTGGCGCCGCCGAAGACGCTGTCTCCGGTGTCCGAGAGCACGACCAATCCCGTGTCGGCCTCGATGGCGCGCTGTACCGCCTCGGCGACTGGGAGGCTGTCGAACTTCCAGAACCGTTCCCTTCGCTCCCACGCGGCATCTGCGAGCTCCACCGACAACGCATCGGCGAGATCCGGGTCGTCGTCGGTGATGACCACGGATGCCCAGCCGCATTCCGGGACATCGAGCCACGGCTGGACGGGGAATGTGGATACGGATACGACTCCGGGTCGCGCCTCGATCTCACGCGCAAGATCGAACCACTCCCGCATCGGTCCGGGCTTGACGGTGAGGTACTGCTCTTGGTGGGTCAGCATCGGAACCCGCGTCCAACCCGTCGTCGGCCGGATCTCATTCCGTAGGATCTTCCCGAGCAGTTGGCCTGTGAGTACGCCGGTTTGCCACGGGTTGTGTGGCTGGGTCGTGTGCCCGACGAGGCCGTCAAGACTGTCGATCATGAGCTGCGTGATGTTGCCGTGGTGATCGAACGATGCAACGATCGGCACGTCGGGTCCGACCACTTGGCGCACCCTGTCCAACAGGTAGCCTTCTGAGTCCGGCTCGCTCTCGGCCTGTGCCGCACCATGAAGATCGAGGTAGACCGCATCGAGCTGTCCGGCTCCCTTGATTCCCGCGACGAGTTTCTCCTCGAAGAAGGCCAAGGTCTCAGCCGTGATGATTCCACTGGCACCGGCCCAGCCACTCACGATCGGGATCACGTTCACCTCGGACCCGAAGTCCTCAACGGTCGAGAGGAATCCCCCGGTCGATCCGACCCCATCCCAGTGGTCGAGGATGTCCGACCCCTCGTAGATGCCCCAACCCTCGAAGGTTTCGAGCGTGGTCGGCAGGTTGCTGAAGCTGCTCGTTTCCTGGCCGTACTTGGCGATCGCGATTCGTTTCATCTGCCTCTCCGGTCGTTTGTTTGCTTGTGTCGTTTGATTGCTCGTGCCGCGATGCGTCTCATCCCACGGAAGTGCGTGGGTTGGCGGTGTCACATGCCAGTCACGTGTCGGTCTCGTGCGAGCGGCCGAACATCGTCACGAAGTCATCGCGGGTGTCCACTGCGCCGACATTGCGTTGCACCGGACTGAACGTGGCCAAGAGCCGTTCCAAGATCTCGGGGTTGAGCCCTTGGCCGGTCGCCGCTGCAACGTTCTCTTCGAGATGCCCGACCGATGCCGTCCCGGTGAGCACACTGCCCACGGCGTCAGGCTCCAACGCGAATTTGTAGGCAGCGCCCGAGATGGTCTGCTCATCGTCGACAACCCATCCGAGTGGGTCGACCGGATCGAGTGGGTCGACCGAGTCGTCGAGAAGCCCGACAGCCTTCCAATTCCGTACCACTGCTGCAAGCTGGGCGGCATCGGTGATCACTCCCCGAACGGCACACATGATCACGATGCCGATGTCACGAGCGACTGCGTCATCGAAGACGAGGGCTCTCGCTGAAGGCGACAAGAGGTTGTAGCCCACCATCGCGACGTCGAACTCGATCTCAGCCATCGCTTGACGGAGAGCGGCATGGTCATGGTCAATGGCATACGCCTCCGAGATGCCGGTGAATCGGACCAATCCGGCATCCACCGCTTCGGTCAACTCCTCACCGAATACGTCCCAAACCTCTGTGACATACCCGGGAGGGACCGCGTGGAGATAGAACACGTCGATGGTCTCACGACCGAGCTTGGTGAGGCTCGACTCAAGGGACCTTCGGAGCTCGCCCTCGGTTCTGACCGTCCGATCATCGCTCATGGGATTGAACTTGGTCGTGAGGATCAACGACGCGTGGTCGTCGTTCGTGAGTGCCTCACCGAGCAACGTCTCGCTCGATCCGTACAACGGTGCGGTGTCGATCATGTTGATCCCCAGCTCGCGGGCGCGCCCGACGAGCCGACGCACGTCCTGCACATCGGTGCCCCGACGCTGCCCGAGCCGGCTCGGTCCGCCCGATCCGAGACCCAACGCAGATACGTCAAGGCCGGTCTTGCCCAGCCTCCGTCGCCCAAGTTCTCCAGCCACTACGACCCCGACGGTTCGAGGCGGAACGTCCGATACTCGTTCTCACACGGCGGTCCCGATGTGATGGACATCGTGAGGGCGGTCAGGTCCGCAACGTGTGACGAGACAGACAGTGTGTTCGTCTCGCCGACATGCGCACAGACTGATTGGGGATGTCCGAAATGATCGCGCAGAGCGTCCTTGATGTCATCGACCGTAATCGCCCCGTGGCGCGCCACCATGGCATCTCGGACACGGACATCGCGGTACAACGATGACGGCGATCGCCCGACGTAGACATCGGTGACCTTTGCCGCGGCTCCGGGTGACACGAAGTGGTTCGCATGCGCGATGATGTCGGACTCCGGTCGCACGACGAAGACCTCTCCTGGGGTCGCCTCAAGGTCGACTGCGAAACCTTCGGAATCCCCGATGACGTGGTTACCCGAGTGCGAACGTTGGAGCTGAAAGACCTCCCTGATTGCTGGTGCCAGACGCTGTTTCTGGAGCACCCGCCTCCGTACGATCGGCCACGGCGTACCTGTGGCCGATCCCGAGTCTCTGTCACATCCGAGGGAATTGCCTGTGATCCCGATGCCGTGTTCGTTGAATCCGGTCCGGATCAGTATCCCTGCTTCGGTCAGAACGAAGATTGCAGGTTTGCCAGGGACGCGTATCTCGAGGAACGCTGAGTTGTCGAGCAGACGGAAGTGCTGATCCCAGTTCCCGAACACATAGGTGTGATTGTTCGCCGTAGCCCTCGGGAGGAGTGCCCCTGTCGTGCATTCGGCAGCTTCCTCCTGGGTTGGTTCTGCGGATTCCGACGACCTGAGCAGGATGGTCCTCGCGTTCAGAGCGACGATTGCTTCGGTCGGCTGCTCCGAGCCTGCAGCGATGCCCTCCATCTCCTCGAACAGGTCAGGCGCAACGGATCGCAAGCGGTCGGCGATCCGATCCGCCCGAGCAAGGACGTCGCCCCATGGCAGGTTGGCGCGCGACTCGAACCGCTCGGCATAGAAGTCGATGCTGACCTGGATGCGGTCCCCGAGCTGGACGCCGTGTCCCTTCCCGACCTCGAGCGGCGGACCCTCAAGCTCCACAAATGGGAATGGCGAGTGTTGCGGGGGGTCCTCACTGGTCATATGGACGTTCTTCCTGATCGTCGATCGGCTATCCCGATGCATCGCACCGCTCGCCTACATAATATACGAAGAGGTTCCGACCGGCATACGCAGGATTTGGTGATGGGAACGGTCGCTAGTGTCGCCCGCATCGTCCACGTCCTCGAAAGGTGATTCAGCCAACCATGTCAGACCCCGGTCATCCGATCCCGCGCCTGTTTCGACTCGAGCAATCGTTCGGGCGCCACATCGTGTCGAAGCGTCTCGATGCCGCAACCGAGCAGCTGCCACCCATCCCCCTCTATCGATGCCTCCGAAAGCCGTCGCGCTTGGAATCCCGTCCACCGGACGCCGCAGCGTGGGCTGCAACCGAGTGGTCGGACCCTTTCCCCGAGATCTGCGACGGTGAGACCACGGTCGAGACCCGTATTGCGATCTTGTGGGACGACGACAATCTCTATGTGGCGTTCCGAGTCGCCGGACCACACCGGAGTGCACTCATGCACGAACCGCGCGACCACGTGTACGTCGCCGACGACTCCGTTGAGCTGTTCGTCGAAGGTGACGGTCATTATTGGGAGATCGGCAGGAACTCGGTGAACAACGGGTACGAGGTTCGGTGGGTCTGGCTCGAGCAGCTCGTCGATCGACGCGATTTCGATGCGCTCGAGTCATGGGTCACGACCGACGACTTCATCTACTACCGGAGCCGCGAGGGAGAACCCATCGGGCGAATCGGGGACCTGAACTATCAACTCCCGGGACTGACCACCGACGTGGGCGATGTCGAAACCGCATCGGACGGGATGATCGAGTCCTGGACCGCGCACATGATGCTGCCGTTCGACGGGCTCCGGCAGGCGGTCGGTGGGGTCTGGCCGCCTCCGCCAGACCAGAGGCGCCGCATCGCGGGATACCGCATCCACCACGGTGTCGGTGCATACGATCCCGAACTCCGACCCCAGCAGCAAACATGGTCTGTGATGGGGAATCGGGACATCCACAATCCCGAGCGATGGACCGATGTTGTCTTCGTCGATGTACCCGTAGACGAAGGAACTGCTCCGACGCCCTAGCCGCGTGTCGGCAATCTCCGTTCGACAACCAGTTGCTATATAATATTGACACACACCCGAGCTAGGTACCCATGCCCCAGGAAGTCGTTGTCGTTGCTACCGGAATGGTCCCCTTCGCGCGACGTATCGAGGGCTCGGTCGACACGATTGCCGCCCAGGCGATTCTCTCGCTATTCCGATCGAGCGGCATCTCGCCCTCGGTGATCGGTGAGGCATACGTCGGCACCGCAAAGGGCGGAAGCCTCATCGGTCAGCGTGCCCTGCGGTTCGCCGGTGTCGCGTCGGGGCTCCCGATCTACAACGTCGAGAATGCGTGCGCGAGCAGCGCCGTCGCCTTCAATCTTGCCTACCGGTCCGTCGGGATCGGCAACACCGATGCAGCCCTTGTGGTTGGCGTCGATCAACTGTCGAGCTTGGGCAAGGGATCACTCCCGGTCCAGGACACGGAATGGGACGGCCACAACCACATCAACAACCCGGCGATCTATGCGATGCGAGCGCAGCGCTACATGTATGAGACAGGGGCCACACCCGAAGACCTTGCCGCCGTGAGCGTCAAGAGTCGAGCGTTCGCGAGCGACAACCCGTTCGCCCAGCACAGGAGTCCGACGACCGTCGACGAGGTCCTGGCTTCCCGGCCGGTCGCAGATCCGCTGACCCTCTTTCAGTGTTCTCCGAAAAGCGACGGTGCTGCCGCTGTTGTGATCATGGGTCGCGACTATGCGGAT
>CAYTWC010000092.1:0-7291 GCA_964441975.1 uncultured Acidimicrobiaceae bacterium
CTCCGGGGCTACGCATCGGCTGGCCTGGAGAACGTCGCGCTGTGGCACGAGCGGGACATCTCGCACTCGTCCGTCGAGCGCATCATCATCCCCGATGCGACCGGGCTCTTGCACTACGCTCTCCGGCGACTCACACGCATCGTCGACAACCTCGTCGTCGACGAGGACCGCCTCGCTGCCAACCTCGAATCCACCCGTGGACTCGTGTACTCCCAGGCCGTGCTGCTGTCTCTCATCGATACTGGGATGACGAGGGACGAGGCGTACCGCATCGTTCAGCGCAACGCCATGAAGACCTGGGATGAAGGTGGCGCCTTGCTCGACAGTCTCCGTGCCGATGCCGATGTCACCCTCGACGACGCCACTCTCGCTGAGTGTTTCACCACCGACCGATTCCTCCGCAACGCTGGCATCGTCTTCGAGCGACTCGACGAGACAGCCCTCTGAGCATGGCGAGCCTCACCAACCGTTGGACCGCTCGAGCGCGCTGGCTGTTGCTGTGCGGTGTCATCGTCGGACTTGCTGCGGGGTGCGGGGGCGACTCGGACGAGTCATCAGCTTCGGCGAGTACAACCACGTCGACGATCGCTGTCGACCAGCTCGACGACAGTGCATTTGCGATCCTGTTGGACCTCAAGGCTGACCTGTCCGCTGACCCGGTCACGGTGGCCCTGACCGAGTTCGCTGCGTATTTCGGGAACGTCCCTGGCGCAATGACGCTCCCACACGACGGGAGCCTGCCCGGCACGGGGACGCACGCGCTCGAAGCCGTGTCGCAGGTCGGCGATCTCCTCGACGACAGCCAGCGCGCGGCCGTGAAAGCTTCCTTGGCGCCGTACGTCGGTCGGGCCTTCGACGAGCAAACCGCAGACGCATCAGGCCCCGTCATACTCGCTGCCTCGACGGAACTCCGCGCGTTCGGTGCACCCGAGGCGGCCACAGCCGACGAGAGCGAGGTCCGCTCGATTGCGTCATGGGCCGAGAGCGAGATCGAGGGGCGGCTCGGTGGTTCCCCCATCACCTACACCGTCCGTGTCGTCAGCGAGGATCCGGAAGAAGGCGAAGGCACGACCACGCCCATCGTCACGCTGCACCCGGGTACCGATTGGGTCTACGACCTGCTCGGTATCGAACGCGATCCCGACGTTGCATGCGACATCGTCGTGGGACCATCGTTCACAGGCCGGGATGAGGCGGCGATCCGATCCGGCATTGCGCACGAGCTGTTCCACTGCTGGTCGATCAGCCAGGGCCTGGCCACACACCTCGCCACACCCGGTTGGTTCCAGGAGGGCATCGCGTCGTGGGTCGGTGAGGACCTCGCGGGCGGGTCGTCATATGCGACGAACTGGTGGCACTTCTACATGACGCCTTCGGACTTCTCGATCATCACCTCGGAGTATCCGACGATCGGGTTCTGGGCATGGATCGACGAGAACGGCGGCGACCTGTGGGCCCAGATCCCCGAGTTGTATGCGATCGCCGGCTCGGCAGGCAGCGGTGCGCTGTACACAGCCGTGACCCAAGCCTTCGACGAAGCGACGTTTTCAGGACTCGCCGGAGCCCGCATGCGGGAAGCGGCGCTCGGCTCGCCGTGGACCATGGATGCGATGGGCTCGGCCAGCCGACACCGTGCCGATCCAGAACCGCTCGTGATCGGGTCACCCTCCGGACCGGACGCACCGCCGGGGTCGATCTCAATCGGTCGGTATGTGATGCCGCCGGCTGCTGGCGACCAGGTACTCGGGGCCACACTCGAGGGCACCGGCGTTTGGCGCGCCAGGTGGTCGGACGGCACCGAGTTCACTTCGGCCTCCGGTCCGTCGACGGTGAATTGGTGTCTCACGGAACCGTGCGTCTGTCCCGACGGGACAGCGATCATGGGTTGGGATCCGGCACCCGACTCCGACGGCGACATCCTGTTGACAGCAAGCGCCCAGCGCGCCGATCGGTCCGCCGTGACCGTGACCGTGATCGATCTCTGTCCCGAAGACGCTCCGCCACCACCTGAGGAGGAGCCGACCGACGCTGGTGCACTGACGGGCGTGTGGGAGGCGACTCCGGCTGCTCTGAACCAGATGTTCGCGAACATCTTCGAGGCAAGCGAGGTCGGATCACTCGCCGGAGATGTCTCAGGCACAGCGGTGATCACGTTCGACGGGGCTGGTGTGGCCGAATTGCGCTACATCAATGTCGCGGTGCCGTTCGACTCGGCCGGGCTCGTGACCGAGCTCGGCATAGACGGTGGCGGCGAACTCGAATACTCGATCAGTGGAAGCACGATCACTTTCACCGGGACCGATCTCGACCTCACGTTCACACTCTTGGGTGAGGAGGTCGACTTCGGCCCCGACAGCATTCCGCTCGGAGCACCGAGCGAGGTCACGTGGGGGCTCGACGGCGACCGTCTGACCCTCCAGCCCGAGTCATTCGACCAGGCCATCCCCAATCAATGGGATCGCAACGCCTGACGTGCCTGGGGTTCAGCCGGTGATGAACGACAGCCGAATCGAGCGGTGAGGGTTGTCGACGTTCGTGTCGATGAGCACCACTGACTGCCACGTCCCCAGTTGAGGCTCTCCACCGATCACCGGGATCGTGATCGACGGTGCGACGAACGCCGGCAGCACGTGATCTCGGCCATGGCCGGGCGTGCCGTGTTCATGATGCCAACGCGCCGGATCACGCGGAAGCAGTTCATCGATGGCATCGAGGACATCGACCTCAGAACCCGCACCCATCTCGAACACGGCAATACCTGCAGTCGCATGCGGAACGAACACGGACACGAGCCCGTCTCCCTCGCCCCAACAGAACGCCCGTACGTGGTCCGTGATGTCCGCGACCACGGATCGACGACCGGTCTCGATCGACATCTCCCTCGTCTTCATCCCGCGCTCACGTTTCGTGGTACACCGTCAAACGCCGACGTTCCGCTGTCTTCGGATCGTCGTCATCGGCGTTGACCATGTGCAATGCGAGCTGTTCGATTCGCTCGTCGAGGAAGTTGCGAGCGTCCCCACCGACGTCGTTCATGTCGAGAGCCCGTCTCATGCACTCGAGCCACTGGCGCGCATCCGATTGCGCGATCACGAACGGCATGTGCCGCATCCGCATACGGGGATGACCCCTGACCGGGGTGTAGAGGGCGGGGCCGCCAGTCCACTCGACGAGATAGTCGCCCAACTTTCGTCTCGATGTCGAGTCGTCCTTCGGGAGCATCGCGCGCAGAACCGGAGCGTCAGCGTCGATGAGATCGTAGAAGTCCTCGACGATCGACCGAATCGTCGCTTCCCCGCCCAGCTCCTCGAACGGTGTTGCTGCGTCGCCCCAAGCATTCTTCCCCATGCAAGGGATGCTACGAGCGACAGGCCTCTAGACACGAACCTCGAAAACGTGGCACAATCGTGGCATGGCACGTATACGAATCAGTACGACCGTCGACGAGCGACTACTCACGGCGGCGCGGAACACGAGTGGCTTGAAGGATGCCGCGCTTGTAGACCTTGCGCTCAAGCGTCTTCTCGAAGCCGAAAGGCGAACGGAGATCGTCGCTGAGTACGGTGCCTACAACGAGACCCCACTCAACACGCAAGACGAGTGGGGCGACCTCGAATCGTTCCTCAGCACGTTGGATGGGGTGGCTTGACCAGTCCGAAACGTGGAGAGATCTGGTGGTGCGAGCATCCTGACTTCGGTCGGCGGCCCGTCGTCGTGCTGAGTCGCGATGCTGCGATTCCACGTCTCAAACGGACGCTCATCGCTCCATGCACGACCACTGTCCGAAACCTGTCGTCGGAAGTCGAACTCGACGAGTCCGACCCCGTGCCTGTCCCTTGTGTGGTCAATCTCGACTCCGCCACGAATGCTCCGCTGGCATCTCTCACGTCCCGACTCGGCCGCCTGAGCGGTTCCCGCATGCGCCAGATCTGCAGCGCCATGGCCACGGCCCTCGACTGCTGACGTCTCAGCCCACTTCACGAACGCCTCGACCTGTGCAACCCGGAATCGATGCGAACGACTCATCCAATCCCTGACAGTTGCGATGGGAACTTGGGTCTTGGTTCTTGAATCCTGGCTCTCCCCCGAAGGGGGCTACCATCTCGCTCGTGGCGGCGCTGGAACACATCGGTTCGGGGAAGGTACGCGAGATCTATCGCGTTGATGACGATCACCTCCTGATCGTCGCGAGCGACCGCATCTCTGCGTTCGACGTGGTCCTCGGCGAGGACATCCCGCACAAGGGTCAGGTACTGACCGGGGTGTCACTCCACTGGTTCGACCTCCTCGACACACCCCATCATCTCGTGTCGGCCGACACCCGCGAGATGGGATTTCTCACGCCGGAACAACAGAGCAAGTACGCGGGCCGTTCGATGTACGTCAAGGCCGCCGAAGTCATCCCCATGGAATGCGTCATCCGCGGCTACCTCTACGGGTCGTCGTGGAAGGAGTACTCCTCCGGTGGGGGTCCGACGACGGAACATCTGCCGGAAGGTCTTGAGATGGCCAGCAAACTCGCCGAGCCGATTTTCACCCCAGCGACGAAGGCAGAGAGCGGGCACGATGAGAACCTCAACGAAGCAGACGCGCGAGCCTTCGTCGGGAACGATCTCTACGAGGAACTGAAGCGGCGGTCCCTCGACATCTACAACCGTGGCGCGGACTACGCCGCATCCAAGGGCATCATCCTCGCCGACACCAAGTTCGAGTTCGGCATGGTCGACAACGAGATCATCCTCATCGACGAGGTACTCACACCCGACAGCTCCCGCTACTGGCCAGCCGATGCGTGGGCTCCAGGTGCGACGATGCCGTCGTTCGACAAGCAACCCGTCCGAGACTGGCTCGAGACGCAGGATGGATGGGACAAGACACCTCCGGCTCCACCGATGCCCGATTCCGTGGTCGATGCGACATCGCAGCGGTACATCGAGGCATACGAACGCCTCACATCCGGCTCGTTCACCGACTACCTCACCTCGATAGGCGCCACGTCGTGACGCACACGTTCCGGGTATCGATCGAACGCAAGCCCGGTCTGTCGGATCCGGAAGGCACAACGACCAAGAAGGCGCTCACCGACCTCGGATTCGCGGGTGTTGAATCTGTGTCGTTCGGTCGCACGATCTCGATAGCGATAGAGGCGAGTGACGCCGACGCCGCACAGGCAGATCTTGAGGACATGTGCGCCAAGCTGCTGGCCAACCCGGTGATGGAGACGTACCGGATCGAGCGTGTGACGTGAGCATCGCCGTCGTTGTGTTCCCCGGTACCAACTGCGAACACGACATCGTGCACGCCCTCGGACTCATCGGCATCGAATCCGAGTTGGTGTGGCACACCGATACCGATCTCGACGGCGCAGACGGAGTGATCCTGCCCGGAGGATTTGCCCATGGCGACTACCTCAGAACGGGTGCCATCGCGCGATTCTCCCCCGTGATGTCCGAAATCGAACGAATGGCATCCGATGGGACGCCGATCCTCGGAATCTGCAACGGGTTCCAGATTCTTTGCGAAGCAGGACTCCTCCCCGGTGCGCTCGTCGCGAACCGAGATCTGAAGTTCATCTGCCGATTCGTCCATGTACGGGTCGAGTCGACCGACAGCATCCTCACCAACCGCGCAGAGGTCGGCCAGGTGATCCGCATCCCGTTGAATTCATACGAGGGCAACTACGTGTCCGATGCCATCGACACCGTTGAGGACGAAGGACTGGTTGTCGCTCGGTACTGCAACCCGGACGGTTCAATCGATGAGGGCGGCAACCCGAACGGCTCCACCAACGCCGTCGCCTCGATCACGAACGGGCGGCGCAACGTCGCCGCGATCATGCCGCATCCCGAACGGGGATCCGAGGCGATTCTCGGCTCGTCGGATGGCATGGTGATGATCGAGAGTTTCGCTGCGGCGGTCTCGTCCGTCTCCGTATGACAACCGAAGCCACCGCCGCTCACATCCAGCTCGGCATGACCGATGCCGAATTCGCATCCGTCGTCGACATCCTCGGTCGGGAACCCCGACCGGCCGAGCTCGCCATGTATTCGGTGATGTGGTCCGAGCATTGCTCCTACAAGTCGTCACGGAAGCATCTCGGACGGTTCACGTCTGATCAGATCTGGGTTGTCGTCGGTCCAGGCGAGAACGCTGGCGTCGTCGACCTTGGTGACGACTGGCTGGCTGCCCTCCGCATCGAAAGCCACAACCATCCCTCCTTCGTCGAGCCTTATCAGGGAGCCGCGACCGGCGTCGGTGGCATCCTTCGGGACATCTTCACGATGGGAGCACGACCCGTTGCGGTCTGGGATCCCCTCCGATTCGGACCCCTCGACGAACCGCACAACCGCTACCTCCTCGAAGGAGTGGTCTCGGGTATCGCCGGATACGGCAATGCTGTCGGGGTTCCGACCCTCGGGGGCGAGGTCGAGTTCGCCGATCGCTTTTCCAAGAACCCACTCGTCAACGTGATGGCTCTCGGCCTCCTCAAGCGGGACCAACTCGTCCTGTCTGCTGCCTCGGGCGAAGGGAACAAAGCCATCCTTCTCGGAAACGCCACCGGCCGCGATGGCATCGGCGGTGCATCGATCCTCGCATCCGCCTCGTTCGAGGAGGGGGATGAGGGGAAGCGACCGAACGTCCAGGTCGGCGATCCGTTCGAGGAGAAGAAGCTGATCGAGGCATGCCTTGAGTTGTACGACAAGGGTCTCGTCGTCGCCATCCAGGACCTCGGTGCCGCCGGGATCTCATGTGCCACCTCAGAGGTGGCAGGCAACGGCGGCGTCGGCATGGATGTCGACATCGACAAGGTGCACGTTCGCGAGGCGGACATGACTCCCGGCGAGATCTTGATGTCCGAGTCACAGGAGCGGATGCTCGCGATTGTCACCCCGGAGAACGAGGCTGAGGTGCTCGCGCTCGCCCACAAATGGGAGATCAGCGCATCGACGATCGGTGTGATCACAAAGGGCCCCGCCCTTCGCGTGTTCGCCGGCGGTGAGCTTGTCGCCGACGTGCCTGCTGCATCGCTCGCCGACGACGCACCGATCTACGACCGACCGTCCGAGCGACCCGACTACCTCGACGAGCTGTGGGCGGACGTTCCGTCCGTACCCGCGGAGACGGATGTCGGCGCGGTGCTCGCGGTGCTGCTCGACGATCCGGCGATCGGTGATCGCTCGTGGATCTCGAGCCAATACGACCACATGTTGTTCCTCAATACGGTCATCGAACCGGGCCATGACGGCTCGCTCATGCGGATCAAGGGCACGACCAAGGCGCTGGCTGTATC
>CAYTWC010000093.1:0-7291 GCA_964441975.1 uncultured Acidimicrobiaceae bacterium
TCAACGTCGACCTGCTGGAACGCCGGCGCGACGAACTCGACGAGCTGGGCGTCAAGGTCGTGTTCGCGGGGGACCGCGACGATCCGCGAATCCCTGAAGCCGTTCTCGACAGGATGAGAATCGCTGAGGAACAGACCGTGGACAACGCCGAGATGACCATGGTGTTTGCTTTCAACTACGGCGGGCGGGCTGAAATCGTCGATGCAGTCCGCTCGATCGCGTCCGCTGTGCACGATGGTGAACTCGAACCGAACGCCATCACACAGGACGTGATCGCCAGGCATCTCTACGTCCCCGAAATGCCCGATCCGGATCTGGTGATCCGCACGAGCGGTGAGCAGCGCACCTCGAACTTCCTCCTGTGGGAGGCCGCGTACAGCGAGTACGTCTTCACCCCGGTTCTGTGGCCCGAATTCGACCGCGTGGAGCTGGCTCGATGCGTTGCGGAGTACCAGAACCGAGAGCGACGGTTCGGGGGAGCAGAGGATGCATCCTTGACCGAGGGCGATGGGTAGCCTGCGCAGACCCGATAGCAGGAGCACGCATGCCAGCTGACTTCGACACGATCGTCAACCTCGCCAAGAAGCGAGGTTTTGTCTTTCAGTCGTCAGAGATCTACGGAGGTCTCCGCAGCGCGTATGACTACGGGCCTCTCGGCGTCGAAGTGCTCCGCAACGTCAAGGATCAGTGGTGGCGCTCGATGGTGCAACTCCGTGACGACGTCGTCGGGCTCGACAGCGCGATCCTGCAGTCACCAGAGGTGTGGGTGGCATCCGGGCATGTCTCGTCGTTCTCGGATCCGCTCGTCGAATGCCGCGAATGCAACGCTCGCCACCGTCTCGACAAGTTGGCTGATGCCGACACGTGTCCGACATGTGGCAACAGCGGGACGTTCACCGAACCCAAAGAGTTCAACCTCATGTTCAAGACGCACATGGGGCCGATCGAGTCAGCCGACAATCAGGTGTATCTCCGCCCGGAGACCGCCCAAGGCATCTTCATCAACTTCGAGAACGTGCGACGCACCGCGAGGATGAAGCTTCCGTTCGGGATCGCCCAGATCGGGAAGTCATTCCGCAACGAGATCACTCCGGGCCAGTTCGTTTTTCGGACCCGTGAGTTCGAACAGATGGAGATGGAGTATTTCGTCCATCCGAACGATGCCGCTGATGCCTACCAGGAGTGGGTGGAGACACGGAAACAGTGGTACCTCGACCTCGGCATGGCCGAGGACAACCTGCGTCTCCGGCAGCACGATGCTGAGGAACTCGCGCATTACGCCGCAGGCACCCACGATGTCGAGTACCTGTTCCCGTGGGGATGGGACGAACTCGAAGGGATCGCCAACAGGACCGATTTCGATCTGAAGGCCCACATGGAGCGGTCGGGCGAGGATCTCACCTACTTCGATCAGGAGACGGATGAGCGAATCGTCCCGTTCGTCATCGAACCGGCCGCCGGTGCAACCCGGACGACATTCGCTTTCTTGATCGATGCCTACACCGAGGAAGAGGTCAACGGCGAGAGTCGGGTCGTCCTCAAACTCGACCCTCGTCTCTCACCGGTGAAAGTAGCCGTGCTCCCACTCTCGAAGAAGCCTGATCTGGTGGAGACAACACAGAAGGTCGCCGACGCGATCCGGAGCAGGTGGCAGATCGAAGTCGATGTGACCCAGAGCATCGGTCGGCGATACCGCCGCCAGGACGAGATCGGTACTCCATTCTGCGTCACCGTCGACTTCGACTCGCTCGAGGACGGTCAGGTCACGGTTCGCGACCGTGACACCATGGAGCAGGACAGGATCCCGATCGAGAATCTCGAGACCTACCTCGCAGACCGCCTGCCGGCGTAGAGAATCGAAGATCTCTCAAGAGCCAAGATCGAAGATCGAAGATCGAAGATCCATGATCCATGATCCATGATCCATGATCCATGATCCATGATCCAAGATCCATGATCCAAGATCTCATCTTGCGCGTTCCGGGTCTGCTGCGACGCTGTAGCCTGCCGCCATGGCATACGCCCGAGACGACATCGACCTGGTCAGGGACAAGACCGACCTCGTCGAGCTGGCCTCCGAGATCACCAAGGTGAAGAAATCCGGCCGCTCGACGATGGCTGTGTGCCCGTTCCACTCCGAGAAGACCCCGTCCCTGTCGATCGATGGTGCCCGAGGGCTCTATCACTGTTTCGGGTGCGGCAAGAGCGGGGACGTGTACCGGTGGGTGCAGGAGACCCAAACGGTCGACTTCGCCGGCGCGGTCGAGTTCCTCGCACGGAGAGCTGGCGTGACCCTGAAGGTCGATCCGGAAGCAGCGAAAAGACGAAACCGTCGCGAGCGGCTTGTCGAGGCGACCGAAATCGCTGTGTCGTTCTACGCAGACCGACTCAAGACCGCGCCCGACGCCGGGTCAGCGCGGAGTTACCTCCGAGGCCGGGGATACGACGCTGATGTCGTTGACCAATTCGTCCTCGGCTACTCGCCAGACGAATGGGATCTGCTCACCGAACACCTACGTGACAAGGGTGTCAAAGAGGAAGTGATGGTCGCAGCCGGACTCAGCCAGAAGAGCCGTACCGGAAACCTGATCGATCGGTTCCGTGGTCGGGTGATGTTCCCCGTCTACGACCTACGGGGCGACCCGGTCGGTTTCGGCGCACGGATCCTCGACGGAGACGGACCCAAGTATCTCAACAGTGCCGAGTCGCCGATCTATCACAAGTCCAGACTCCTCTATGGGCTCAACTGGGCGAAGTCGGGGATCGTCCTTCGTGACACGTCGGTCGTCGTCGAGGGGTACACCGACGTCATCGGGATGCACATGGCAGGCATGCCGATCGCAATCGCAACGTGTGGCACGGCGCTCGTGGAAGGGCACCTGGATCTCCTCCGCCGGTTCTCCGAGCGAGTCGTTTTGGCGTTCGATGCCGACGAAGCCGGAGCAGGCGCCGCACTTCGGGGATTCGAACGTTCCGTGCCCGGCGACCTCGATCTCCGAGTCGCAACCCTTCCGGAGGGGAAGGACCCTGCGGATTTCGTCGCCGAAGAGGGGATAGCGGCCATGGAGCGTGCCGTCGCAGGCTCTGTTCCACTCCTCCAGTTCAGGATCGACACGGAGCTCGACCAATACGACCTGACCGAGCCGGAGGCAAGGACACGAGCGGTCCGTGCCGTCGCTGGCGTCATCGCACTCCATCCGGACCCGGTCGCGCGACACGAATACGCTGTCATGGTCAGCCGGAAGACGGGAGTGGACACGCGCCTCATCGAACAGGCAATGCGTGGTGAGCGGAGTTCACGCCCGCCTCAGGCTCGCGCAAGCGACGAACCCCCGGATCCGGTGCCACCTCCCGAAGAAGCAACACCGATCCCGAAGACCGCGTCCTATGCGACTGAGGTCGAGCTGCTGCGGGTCCTTCTCGCAAACGACGATCGGCTGGTCGGGCTCGACGTCCTCCCCGACATGTTCACGAACCCTGACACGGCAGCCGGATACGAGGTCATCAGCTCGGTCATCGCCGATCTTGTTCCCGGACAGGCACCCGACCTCGGCGCAGCTTTCGGGTCGGATGCGTCGTCAACTGCTGACTTCTTGCGTAGGCTTGCCCTTGACGCCAAACCACTGGCCGACCCGAGCGATCTCGTCATGCATATCAAGGTGTCCGCGATCGAGCGTGAGATCGACGAAGTCGAGGCATCGCTCCAGAATTTCGACAGGGCGGCCGATGAACAGGGGTATTCGGAGCTGTGGGCGCGTTTGATAGCGTTGCAGCAGAACCGCAGAGACCTCAGGAGAACCGAGTGACCACCGTCGAAGAAGTTGTCGAAACCCTCACTCTGCGTGGACGGCAACGCGGCTTCCTCATGGTCGGGGAGATCCAGCAGGAGCTCGAGGACGCCGAGGCCCATGCGACCGCCTTCGACGAAACCTATCTCTCACTCCAGAAGCGCAGGATCGACATCCGCGAACAGTCCGTTGATGCCCTGTCCGATACCGCGATGTCCGGTGACGAACTCGTGCACGTTTCGGATCCGGTCCGCATGTACCTCCAGGAGATCGGTCGGTATCCACTGCTCGACGCCCAGCAGGAAGTCGAACTCGCCATGCAGGTCGAGGTCGGCCTCAAAGCTGCCGAGCGCCTTGAAGGACCGCAGACTCTCGAACCTGCCGAGCGTGTGCTCCTCAAGCGCCAGGCGCGCAACGCAGAACGCGCGAAGGCACGGCTCGCGGAATCGAATCTGCGACTCGTGGTCTCGATCGCAAAGAAATACGTCGGGCGGGGCTTGAGCTTGTTGGATCTCATCCAGGAGGGCAACCTCGGTCTCATCAGAGCGGTGGAGAAGTTCGACTATCGGCGCGGTTTCAAGTTCTCGACGTATGCGACCTGGTGGATCCGTCAGGCCGTGACCCGAGCTCTCGCCGATCAGGCTCGAACAATCCGCGTTCCGGTCCACATGGTCGAGACGATCAACAAGCTTGCAATGGTCCAGCGGACGCTCCATCAGGATCTCGGTCGCGAACCGACGATCGAGGAGATCGCGCTCGAGATGGACATTGAATCCGGCAAGGTGACCGAGCTGCGCCGTATCGCTCTCGATCCGGTGTCGCTTGAGACGCCGATCGGTGAAGAGGATGATGCGACGATCGGGGACGTCGTGCCGGACCTCGGCGCCGACGTGCCTGTCGAAGAGGCCGCGTTCAAGCTGCTCCAGGAGTACCTGCTCCTGGCCCTCGAGTCATTGAACGAGCGCGAGCGGCAGGTGCTCGTGATGCGGTTCGGTTTGGACGACGGGACGGTTCGGACGCTCGAACAGGTCGGGGATCACTTCGAGGTCACGAGGGAACGCGTCCGTCAGATCGAAACAAAAGCGCTTGCGAAGCTGCGCCAGCCTGCGAAGGCCCGTCAGCTCGATGGCTATCTCGAGTCCGGCTGACCCGGCGAGTCGATTCCAGCCGCCTTCGTACGAACCGTGTCGGCAACCTTGACAAGACCGTTGCCTGCCGCTGATCGGGGCTTCCTGCTGACCTTCTCCGCCGATCCTGCGACCTTCTTGACCGACTCGTTCGACCGGACCTTGCCGGCTGCGGCCATGATCTGTTCGTAGCGTTCGCGTCCTGCCCTGGCACCGAGTATGTACCCGATCCCGAGACCGATGATCAATCCGAGTCTGAACTTCATCGTCTGATTCTCGCACACCCCCGAACTCTCCACCGCGCCTGGCGTCCCTCAGATCTTGGAGGCGATCCAGTTCTCCACGACCATCGGCAGGACGGCCAGCGGGACAGAACCGTGGCGCAGAATCTCTGAATGGAATTCGGCGAGGTCGAATGCCGGTCCGAGAGCGGTCCGGGCAACGTCGCGAAGTCGAAGGAGCTCGAGGAGACCGATCAGGTAGGCCGGTGCCTGTCCCGGCCAGACGATGTAGCGGTCGACCTCGGCGCCGGCGTTCGCGGTCTCGAATCCGAGATCAGTCAGGTAGTTGACGGATTCCTGACGAGACCACCCGAGAGCGTGGATACCTGTGTCGACGACCACGCGCGCCGCCCGCAGCAGTTCCATGCGAAGACGACCGATGTCGCTCAGTGGGTCATCGTCGTACGCACCGGCCTCAGAGGCGAGGCGTTCGGCGTAGAGCCCCCAACCCTCGGCGAACCCGGTGAACGTGAGCGCTCGTTGGAGGAGCGGAAGATCCCGCGATTCGCGCTGCAGGGCGAGCTGGAAATGATGACCGGGGATCGCCTCGTGGACGTTCGTGGTCGCGTAGGTCTGCATCGGGAATTCCGATGCCGCGAGACTCAGGTAGTACCGACCCGGTCGTGACCCGTCAAGTGGCGGGGGGTTGTAGTACGCACCCGATCCGCCCTCCCTGCCCGGACGGGGTCGGACCACTTCCAGGGGAGTATCGGGGAACGTCTCGAACATCGGTTCGAACAGCGCCGCTGATTCAGCGATGGCGTTCTCGGTCGCTGTGAGGAACGCCGATCGATCATCATCCGACCCGAGCGTCGTGGTCCCGGCGTCTGCGGCGGCTTGTGCCACTGCGCGGGCGAATCCGAGACCGCTCACGTCGTACCCTGCGGCCCCAAGTGCCGAGGTGATCTCTGTTCGCAGCCGGTCGACATGGCTGAGTCCGAGCTGGTGGGCTTCGTCCGGGCTGATGTCCGATGACACATGATGTCGAAGGATCGCGGCGTAGTAGTCGGTGCCCTGGGGAAGGTGTACGACACCCGGAGCCGTGTCGGATCGTGGATCCAGTTCTCGTACTGCGGTGAGGAGCTCCTCGTAGCCCGGAAGTACGGAATCGGCGACGGAGGCCGCTGCCCGGCCTCGCAGATCGTCGGTCGTTGCCTCATCGATGCCCGCCGCTTCGAGCCTCTCGACCAAGTCGGTCACGAGCGGGTGGTTCGAGGCGGATCCGAGGGTGTTCGAGATTTGCCAAATCGCGATGTCGACACCCGTCTGGGTGGGGAGCAAACCGTTCGCCGCCGATCTGCGTACCGCTTCGGCCAACTGCTCCATCTGCAACCGCGATGCGTCGAGTCTGTCGATGTATGCCTCTGCGTCGCCGATGGACACGATCGGGTGGATGTCGGCCATGAACTCGGGGAACCATGCGTGGTAGCCGGTGATGTAGTTCACCGGGTATGCATGATCCCTGAACGGGTGGAGCGCGGCGACGTCCTCGAGGTGCCATCGCAGGATCTCCGCCGTGATCTTCTCGTCGCTCGACAGGCTGGTCATGTCGATGGTCCCGAGTGACGCGAGCGCCATCGTGGCCACATCCATACGAGCCTGTTGTGTTGCAGGGGACAGGTCGTCGAGCAGCGAGTCCGTCGAACCGAGGATCCCGCCGGCTCCCAGATCCGTGATGGACTGCGGTTCGAGCAGCAGGAGATCGGCGGCAACCTGACCCACGAAGCGTCCGAACCCGTCGTCCGGTACCGGTTTCGCTGCCACGACCGTCGTGGTCGTCGACGTCGTTTCGGCGACGGTGGTGTGTGGTGTAGTCGAAGGCGTGCAGGCAGATGCCAACAGAGTGCCCGTCACACAGAGCATCACGAAACGACGGACCACGGTGCCTCCCGCGGGTCGGGTACAGGTCTCACCACTACAGAGTATGGGCGGGTCGATCCGCGCGACGGTGAGTTCCTACGAGCTGTCGGGTGGATCGTTCGCGGAGGTGGCCCTGAGGGTTTCGGGCACCCATTTCCAGAGCACAACGACTCCGAATGCGCCGACCATGCCGACAGCGAATGCCGACGCTGCAAGACCGCTCACCGTTGCCACG
>CAYTWC010000094.1:0-7250 GCA_964441975.1 uncultured Acidimicrobiaceae bacterium
GCCCTCCCTTCAGGGAGGGCGGCAGAGGAGCGCCAGCGACGATGCGGGTGGGCCCCTGAGTACTGAGTACTGCGTACTGCGTACAACGTGCTCAAACAATGATCTACGTACTGAGAGCCCCACCCGGCTCACACGGCGAATCCCAGATTCGCCTGACTCGCCCGCCCTCCCTCAAGGGAGGGCACACAAAGAGACCACGAGCCACACCACCCACGTGCCTCCCTTCAAGGCGGGGGCAAGAGAAACCCCACCACCCACGTGCCTCCTTCAAGGCGGGGGCAAGAGAAACCCGCACCACACGTGCCCTCCCTTCAGGGAGGGCGGCAGAGGAGCGAAAGCGACGATGCGGGTGGGCCCCTGTGTACTGAGTACTCCGTACTGCGTACGCAGCCCTATTCCCACAAGGCGCCGAGGACATCACCGACCGGATCGACACCATCGGGCAGTGGCGCGAAGACGCCGTCGTCGGCGGGAGCGCCGAAGGCAGATTCCTCGAACGTACCCGTCGCAGAATCGAGGAACCGGCTCGGCAGTGCATACGAGTGTGCGGCATTCGACGCATACCGATGGTGATAGAACCGCTGCGGGACGGTGACCGACAAGTGGGTCTTCGCTCGTGTGAGGGCGACATACATGAGCCGACGCTCCTCCTCGAGTCCGCCCGGTTCCGACAGGGCCATGTCCGATGGCATGTTGCCGTCGGCTGCATGGATGACCGTGACCGACCGCCACTCCCCACCTTTGGCGGAGTGGATGGTCGAGAGGATGAGATAATCATCGTCGAGATGCGGGGCGTCGGCCAGGTCACTTGTGCTGTTCGGAGGATCAAGGGTGATCTCCGTCAGGAATCGACTGCGCGAGCTGTAGTCGGCGGCGAGCGACGCGAGATGATCGATGTCCCCGAGACGGGCCGCGGCGTCGTCATACGATCGGTCGAACACGGCGGTGCAGAAGTCCTTGATCCGTTCGATCTGGACCGAAGGTGGCGGCTCGTCCGCGCCTCCCCGTGCGTCGACAAGCACGTCACGGAGGAGTCCGAGCACCTCCCGGGTTTCATTGCTGGCCGGCAGGTCGTATCGGATGAACGCTTCGAGCGCGTCGATGTCCGCCGAGGCGGAGACCTCCTCGATGTGGGCGCTGATCTTTGCCGCGGTCGCTGGTCCGACGCCGGGCAGCATCAGGAGCACTCGGCTCCACGCCAGACCATCTTTCGGATTGTCGAGAATCCTGAGAACCGACAGCAGGTCTTTGACGTGCGCTGCTTCGAGGAATTTGAGTCCCCCGAATTTGACGAAAGGGATGTTGCGCCGAGCCAACTCGATTTCGAGCCCGCCGCTGTGGTGACCCGTCCTGAACAGAACCGCTTGGTCGCGGAGATCGATTCCTTGTTCCCTCAACGCGAGCACACGGTCGCAGACCCAATCGGCTTGGGCTGCTTCGTCGAAACACGTGACGAGGTTCGGAACCGGTCCCGGCGGGTTCTTCGTCCACAGCTGCTTGTCGAACGCGGTCTCAGACGCGCCGATCACGGCGTTGGAGACGGCCAGGACTTCAGGCGTCGATCGATAGTTGCGTTCGAGCATCACGACTTCCGCGTCTCGGTAGCGATCCGTGAACCCGAGGATGTTCTCGACCTGTGCGGCTCGGAACGAGTAGATCGATTGTGCGTCGTCGCCGACCACGGTGAGGTTGCCGTGTTGGCCACAGAGGGACAGCAGCAGGTCGGCCTGTGCGTTGTTGGTGTCCTGGTACTCGTCGACGAGAACGTGGTCGAACAACGATCGAACGGTGTCCCCTGCCGGCGAGTCCATCAGCGCCTGCCAGTAGAGCAGGAGATCGTCATAGTCGACGACGTTCTGCTCGCGCTTTCGGGTCGTGTAGGCCTTGAAGAGGGTCGCGAGTTCATCGACATGGTCGAGACACCACGGAAACCGTTCCTTGACCGACTCGGACAGCGGAACCCGTGAGCTGACGACCCTCGAGTAGATCGAGGCGATCGTCTCCTTCCGCGGAAACCGGGTCTTCGTCGTTCCGAATCCGTGCTCGGTGCGCAAGATGCCGAACAGCGACTCCGTATCGGTGCGGTCCATGACGGTGAAACCGTCGCCGAGTCCGGCTGCGTTGCCATACCGTCGCAGCAATCGGTTGGCGACACTGTGGAACGTCCCGCCCCACACATTGCCTGCAGACCGGTCTTCGATGAGCCCTCCGGCCCGACGCAACATCTCCGCCGATGCGCGCCGGGTGAACGTGAGGAGCAGAATCCGATCCGGCTGAACGCCTTCGTCGATCAATCGCGCGACGCGCGCAGCGAGTGTGCGGGTCTTGCCGGTTCCGGCTCCGGCGATCACCAGAAGTGGACCGTCACCGTGCATGACGGCACGTGTCTGTTCAGGATTCAGACCCTCGAGGTAGGACGGTGCATCGACGATATCGAACATACGTTCGATGCTAGCCCTATTCGTCGCGGATCACCAACGATCCCAGAGTCAGGCCGCTTCGTCGTTCTCGGATGCGAGCACCATCGGTGTCCGTTTCGACGGTTTCAGCCCGCCGAGATCGGCGTAGAAGTCGCGTGCGGCGTCCATCCACGCGTGCGGATCGTTGTTGATGGGGAGCGTTGGGCCGAAGCCGGTGGTCTTCGTCGCACCATCGACGAAACCCATGACGACCGGAACCTGTGCTGCCTCGGCGATTCGCCAGAACCCTGACTTCCAGACCTTCGCCGCACCTCTGGTCCCCTCGGGCGTGATCACAAGGTACAGCTCGTCCGCAGTCTCGAAATGAGCCGCAACGGACTTGACCATCTCGTTCGGACCCGAACGATCGACCGGGATCCCTCCCCACCGTCGCATCAGCACACCGAGCGGCCCTTTGAACAGGGTGTCCTTGCCCATGAAATGCGGCTTGATGCCCGCATGCTTCGCAACAGCGAGGAACACGAGGAAGTCCCAATTGGAAGTGTGCGGAGCAGCGACGATGACAGCCTTCCGTTCCTCAGGAAGGTGACCCACGAACTTCCATCCGCGCAACAGCAGGTATTTCATGGCGAGCCAGGACACGCGCTGCACGATAACCGTGTGTGTCGGCGACCTCCCCGTCGCACCGTGCCGTGACAACCCGACTCGGCGCACACCAACCGGACCAGCCGTGAGGTGTCGACCGATACGTATGCTGCCTGCCATGAACATTGAAGAACTCCGCAGAGGGTTTCCAGCCCTCGGAAGAACAATCGACGGCCAGCCGGTCACCTATCTCGACGGTCCCGGCGGGACCCAGGTGCACGAGAGCGTCATCGAAGCCATGAGCGCGTTCATGGTTCGCGGCGGATCGAACCTCCACGGACCGTTCGTGACGTCGCATGAGACAGACGCAGTACTCATGTCAGCGCGTTCCGCTGCCGCGGACCTCCTCGGTTCCGACCCGGGCGAGATCGTGTTCGGTCAGAACATGACCTCGCTCACGTACGGTTTCTCCCGAGCACTCGCGAGGACATGGAAACCGGGACAGAACGTCGTCGTGACTCGCCTCGACCACGATTCGAATGTCGCGACATGGGTGCAAGCGGCCGAATCAGTCGGTGTCGAAACGCGCTTCATCGACATCGACCCGGAGTCGGGATGCAACCTCGACCCTGTCTCCGTCGCCTCCGCGATTGACGGCGACACGGCGCTCGTCGCATTCACACACGCATCGAACGCGACGGGAACGATCACAGACGCACACGCAATCGTCGAACAAGCTCACAGCGCTGGTGCGCTCACGTATGTCGATGCGGTCCACTTCACGCCACACGGTCGTGTTGACGTGCGATCCCTCGACACCGATTTCCTCGCGTGTAGCGCGTACAAGTGGTTCGGTCCGCACACCGGAATCGTGTACGGCAAGCGCGAACATCTCGAATCGATCGAACCGTTCAAGCTTCGCCCGTCGCCGAACGATGCCCCCGATCGGTGGGAAACCGGGACTCAGTCGTTTGAATCGCTTGCTGGTGTGACAGCCGCGGTCGACCACATCGCCTCCCAGGGTCACGGCAGCACACGGCGTGAGCAGATTCTCGACGCGGTGGGCGCAACGATTGCCTATGAGGCCCAGATCTCGGACCGCTTCCTGGCGGGAGTGGCGGAAATGCCGAACGTCACGCTGTACGGCCCTGACACTTCCGCTGGTCGCACGCCGACGTTTGCCATCGAGGTCGATGGGATGACGTCGGACGCGGTCGCACGAGCGCTCGGTGATCAGGGCATATTCGTCTGGTCAGGCGACTACTACGCATGGGAGGTCATGCGCCGTCTCGAGAAACCGGAGGGCCTTGTCCGCATCGGTTTCGTCCGCTACAACACAGTGGAGGAAGTCGACCGCGTTCTTGGCGCATTGGAGGACTTGACATGATCGATCCGGCAGTGGCGGCGGTCGGTGCCGAGGTGAGGTCGTTCACCGTCGATGCGACCGTCAGTGCGCCGCCCCACGAAGTGTGGCGGGCGTGGACGTCGGCCGAACAAATCGATGCATGGTGGGGTCCACCCGATTCGAACATCGATTTTCGGATCGGCGGAGCGTTCGAGATCCTGTTCACCATGGAGGTCGAAGAGGGTCTCCGCGGTTCGGAAGGGTGCGTGTATCTGGGGTATGTCCCCAACGAGATGATCTCGTTCACGTGGAACGCACCACCCCACCTTCGGCTCCGCGAGGCTCACACCTGGGTGGTGATCACCTTCTCGCCGGCCGAGGCAGGGACCGCTGTGTCCTTGACCCACACCGGGTTTCTCGAAGGCGACGACTGGGACGACTACATCGCGTACTTCGAGGAAGCTTGGCGATTCGTCCTCGATCTGCTGGCGAAGCATTGGGCGTGACCGTCGCCGACGGCCGCCACCTCCACTAGCGTCGCAACTACACCACTCAGAAAGGGCATCACGTGTTTCTCGTTCGACGCATCTACACCGTTCATCCCGGTCAAGCACGCAAGGCCGCAACGCTGATCGACAAGATCGGCAAGGCGTACGAAGAGGCGGGTACCCGCGGCCCGAGTCGCGTGTACTTCAACTCCGGCACCACACCGGGCGACAAGAACACCGTTGTCATGGAATGGACCGATCCGTCGCTCGAGACCCCCTACCGCGAGGACCGAATCCGAGTGGATGTGGGCGAGTTCGCATCCGAACTCAGCGAATGCACGATCGATTCGCGCATCGAGTTCTGGGAACTCATGACCGATGAGAAGCACCTCTAGGCCTGACTCATCCGATTTTCCGCTCCCTGAACAGGTCATAGGCGTATAGCGCCTCAGTCCATAGAATCGTCGGGTACCTCATCGGCCAGGGGAGACAACCCATGCGACAGTATTGGATTGCAGCTGCCGTAGCGGTTCCCCTCGCGCTCATCCTTGTCGTCGTCGGCATGTACGCGTACGACGAGATCATCACGGATGATCAGGTGAGCCACGGCGTCGTCGTCGAAGGCGTGGACATCTCGCGCATGTCCGAAGACGAGGCGACCGCAGCGATTGCTGCGTATGAATCGGAGCTCGCATCCGACCCGGTCGAGGTCGTGGTCGACGGACACAGCGTGACGGTCGTCCCGAGCGATGTCGGCTTCGACATAGACGAAGAGGCAGTCGTCGATCAGGCAATGGTGCTCCGTCGCTCGTCGAACGGCTTCGCCAATTTCATCGCCTGGATTGGAACGCGGTTCGGCACGGAGACCATGACCGTCGAACCGACGATCGACGAAGAGGCTATGACAGAGGTCTTCGCCGAGTGGAACGTCAGCATGATCGACAAGCCGGCGTACGACGGCGGTGTCGTCATCGTCGGCGGGCAGCCGACGGCCGAGTACCCGCAAGCAGGGACACGGATCGAGCCGCAGGAGGCAACCCTGCTGGTGCTGTCCGCTGCCTCCGGCGACCTGGACGAACCCGTCGAGCTGCCACTGACCGACATCGATCCGGTCGTGACACGTACGGACGTCGACAACGCCTTTCTGCTGGCGCGACCGCTGGTGCTCGAACCGAACGTCAAGCGTGGTCCGGAACCGGCCACACCGCACCTCTACTCCGAGGCCGCTCTGGTGTCGGCACTACGGACGGAAATCGTGGTCAACTCGCCTGCCCAGATCGATGTCTATCTCGATGAGGATGCCCTCGTCGAGATCGCAGAGCGCATCGCTCCGCTCTTCGAGGTGCCGCCCACGCCGGCCTCGTTCGAGTTCGACGACGAGACCAAGCAGATCTCGGTCGTGCCGTCGGTACTGGGGGAGGTCGTCGATCTCGAGGCGATACCGGAGGTCGTTTCCAAGGCTGCTCTCGGTTCGCGCATCGGTGTCGTGCCGATGAAGCCCGGTCCCGAACCCGAATTGAACACAGAGGCTGCCGAAGCGATGGGTCCGTTCGGCGAGGTCTCGACCTTCACGACCTACCACCCGTGCTGTGCAAACCGCGTGGTCAACATCCAGCTCCTTGCCGATGAAATCGACAACCATTGGGTGCTCCCCGGCGAACAGTTCTCGATCAACGAGACCGCAGGCAAGCGGACACTCGAAGAGGGCTACCGCCGTGCCGGGGCGATCATCGGCGGACGAGTCGAATGCTGCGACAGCGCTGTGAACATCGGTGGCGGCACGAGCCAGTTTGCGACCACGTTCTACAACGCCGTGTTCTTCGGATGCTACGAGGACGTGTTCCATCAGCCGCACAGCATCTACTTCTCCAGGTACCCGTACATCCGGGAAGCAACGCTCGGATTCCCCGCGCCTGATGTGATCTTCCGCAACGACTCGGACTCGGTCGTGTACATAGACACGAGCTACACGCCGAGTTCCATCACCGTGACGTTCTACGGCAACAACGGTGGCAGGACGTGCACCTCAGAACGCGACGGCAACACGATCACCAGGGTCATGACGCACCCAGACGGTTCGGTGACGACCGAGAGCTGGACGTGGAACTACAAGCCGGAGCTCCCACCGACCACGACGACCACCACTCCCCCACCAACGACCACATCCACGGTGCCGGCGACGACCACGACGGTCCCATCCACCACGTCGACCACGGCTGCAACGACCACGACGTCAACTCCCCCGCCGCCATCGTCATCGACGACAACCACCACGAGTACGGTCCCGTAACGTCTCCATCGAGAAGCGCGGATGCCCCCCTGCATCCTCGCTAACGCTCGTCTGCCGTCCCCCTAAAGGGAGGACACGTTTAACACAGCCCCTCGCGTGTCCCCCTGAGGACCTCGCGGGTC
>CAYTWC010000095.1:0-7223 GCA_964441975.1 uncultured Acidimicrobiaceae bacterium
GCTTTGGCACTCGTCTTGTTTGCAGCGACGGCGAGACGACTCCGATTTCCGCATACGGAACGTTGGCGGGTCGTGGCATCGGGGGTCTTGCTCACGCTCCATTGGGTGACCTTCTTTGCGGCGATCAAGCTGACAACGGTCGCTGTTGCATTGGCTGTGATGTACCTAGGGCCAATCGCAGCAGCCAGCCTGTCAGGCTCACTGCTCGGCGAACGAGTGAACCCCAGAATGTGGTTCGCGCTCGTGGTTGCGGCTTCGGGAACCCTTCTCGTCGTACAGCCGTGGGCGATTGGTCAAGATGATTCGTTCTCGTCAGTTGGCGTCGCACTGGCGTTCGTGTCAGGCGCGCTGCTCACAGCGCTCATGATTGTGGCCAAGCCTGCTTCAGAGCAGCTGGGTGGGCTGACGTTGGCAATCGGCGAATTGACGATTGCCGCGATCATCCTGACACCCGCCACAGTCACGGCACTCGTCGATTATCCGGAGCAGCTTCCGGCGTTCTTGATCCTGGGCGTCGTGTTCACGGGGATCGCGAACGTTCTGTATTGGGAGGTGTACCGAGCCATTCCGGTGGCGGTGGTCAGTACGATCATGTACCTCGAGCCTGCGTCAGCGGTTGTGTGGGCGGTCGTGTTCCTCGATGAATCGCCAAACCCGGTCGCGTGGGTTGGCATACTCCTCGTAGTGGCAGGCGGCGTCGTGGCAGCGACGTCGGCTCGGAATCAGGAGGCCGTGGTTGGACCACCCCATCTTTCAGGTCAGTGCCCTTCGCATCGCAGTGTTCGACCAGCAGATCTCGATGACGGGCGTCCCAGGTCCCTACACCGAATCGGGGGACCAGCTCGGGCACGGATGGGTGGAGGTCATTCCGAAGGTCTCCTTCGAGGTGATGGAGGGTGAATCACTTGCCCTCGTAGGGGAGTCGGCTTCGGGGAAGTCGTTGACCTTGATGGGTCCATTCGGTCTCCTTTCGCCCGGAGCGAGAGTGATCGGTGGCGAGACCCGCTACCGAGACCTCACGTACAGACCTGGTGGTGCCGTGTTCGACCCTGATACGAAGCGGTCCCGGTCCGAGCGGAAACGAGCCGGCGTCGCCGGAACGGTCGTCGACAACCTGTCCGATGACGCTTGGGCGAAGGCGATCGGGACCGAGGTCGGGTTCCTGTTCCAGAACCCGATCGGTTCGTGGACACCCGTCGAGGTCATCGGAACCCAATCCGGGGAGGCACTGGAGTACCACTCCGACCTCACGCCCGACGAAATCAACGACCGTGTGTTCGATGCCCTCGGTGAGGTGAAGCTGCCGAAGTCGAAGCGGCTGTTCAACGCCTTCAGCAATGAGCTGTCGCGGGGAATGGCACAGCGGGCGATGTTGGCGGCAGCGATAACGAAAGCGCCGCGCCTCCTCATCGCCGACGAGCCGTTGAATGGTCTTGATGCGCCGGTTGCGGCCTCGATCATGGAGTTGATCCTGGACATGCGAGACAAGCGGGGCATGGCGATGGTGATCGTCACCCACGACCTTGCTGCCGTTGCGCGTATCGCCGAACGAGTCGGTGTCGTGTACGGAGGGACGATCATCGAGCACGCTCCGACCACCGACATCTTCCACCGACCGAAGCATCCGTACACATCAGGTCTCATCGGTTCGATTCCCGGAATCGGCACCGGCAGGCTCCGCCACATCGAAGGTGAGGCACCACGGCTCGTCGAAACCACCAGGTCGGCGTGCGTGTTCGCTGACCGGTGCGAGTTCGTGATCGACGTGTGCACGACCGAGGTCCCGCAGCTCGAGCGTATCGGCGCAACCGAGGTTGCATGCCATCGGGCAAGCGAACTCGAACTGCCCGGTCTCAAAGGGTGACGGGGATGTCGCTCCGACCCCGAGAGAATCACGACCTTCCAGATTCTGTCGCGTAAACCGGTCGCCCAATACTCTCCCGGAGTATGCAGGTGCAAGTGAATCGCATGCGCGCGACGGTCGTGGCTATGGTGTGGGCTGTTCCGGAGGCTCAGGGACTCGATAGATGAGAATCGCGACCTATTTCGCACTCGTCGTGCGCCGTGTATGGGCCAAGAAGGGCATCCTGTTCGGTTCCCTGCTTGGGTCCACGCTCGTCATTGCCCTCCTCGTTGTCGTCCCGTTGTATGAAGCCTCGGTCCTCGCCGTCGACCTGAAGTTCTCCGTGGAAAACGCCCTCGACGAAGAAGTTGACGTCGAGGCGTTCTCCAATTCCCAGGACTACAACGCCGCAACCGGCGAGATCAACCGAACGATCGTCGCGGACGCACAGCAACAGTGGCTCCAACCGTGGTACCCGACGAACGAGGAACGATCCCAGACGCGGGAGTTCCTGGTCATCCCGTCAGGCCCCGACAAGTTCGAGGACTTCATCGCCGACGCGGCAGAATGGCGCGACGCGGTGGATCTCGCCGAGGCCAACGGAACCCCACCGGAGGAGTTCCCATCTCCCCCGTATCCGGTCCCGCCCAGGGAAGCCACACAGGTCCGCATATTCACCTCGCCGGACCTTCCGGACATCGTCTCGGTGGTCGACGGTGCCTATGTCGACGACGGATCCGTATCGTCGGATGCGTTCGAGCCGTTGAAGGTGATGGTCGGAGAGGACCTCGCGGCGGTCATCGACGTTTCGGTTGGCGACACCTTCTTCCTCAAACCGTTCTCGGGTTTCCCGTCGGTCTTCGAATACGTCGAGGTCGGTGCGATCGTGACGGCGACCGAGCCCACGGCCAACATCTGGGGATTCGACGATCCGAACTTCATGATCTACCTCGACCAGGAGGTCTTCGACACGTGGCTCGCCGTGATCGACAACGATCCGACGGTGGACCCGTGGAGGCGGGAGGTCCGGGGTCTCCCGGGGACCGCTGTGACACAGCGTTGGCGACTCCCGCTCGAACGCGGAACGGTTGAACTCACCGAGCTCACCGAGTTCCAGAGTCGGCTGAATCAGTTCTCCGCACAGGTCTCCCGCGACTCGGCCGGCGCGATTCCGACGACGACGTTCATCACCAATCTCATCGACGCGTTCACCACTCGATCGGTCGTCGTCGGTGGTCCGATCCTCGCGATGCTTGCCCTGGTCGTTGGTGGGGCGATCTACTTCCTCGTGTACTCCGCGGCGATGACCGTTGAGCGCGAGGGCTCCGAGATCGCGTTGATGAAGTCACGAGGCGCTTCTTCGATACAAACCGTCGGCATCCACCTCGGCCAGGCGTTCGTCATCGCCACCGTTGCTGCTCTACTCGCCCCTGTCGTCGCGCGTTGGCTCGTCGGATTCATAGGGCGCATTCCTCCGCTGTCCACCCTCACGGGCGGTGACCCGCTCGAGGTCGCCCAACAACGTTCGGTGTTGCCGTTCATGATCGTCGGTGGTGTGCTGACGTTCGTCGCGATGGGTGTCGCGGTCATTCCGTATGCCCGTCGAGGCGTGCTCGCACTCCGGTCACTCGCTGCGCGTCCAGGGTCGAAATCTGTCTGGCAGAAGTACAACCTCGACCTGTTTGCGATCGCCCTCTCACTCGTGCTGCTGTTCCAGCTCCGTCTCCGCGGCTTCATCAACCAGTCGACGGGCGAAGCCACACTCGACCCACTCGCCATCGTGTTTCCGGCGCTCCTCCTGTTCACCGGTGCGCTGATCCTGCTTCGTCTGTTTCCGTTCGTCCTGAAGTTCGCCGGCTGGATCCTCACGAAGCCGCGGTCGATGGCGACCGCCCTCACCGGTTGGCATCTCGGGAGGAATCCGGTTCCGTACGGAAGGCTCGCCCTTCTTGTTTGGGTCACCACTGGGCTCGGGGCGTTCGCTCTCACGTATGCGGCAACGCTCGAAACGTCCTACACCGACCGAGCGGCGTTCGCCGCGGGTGCGGATGTGCGGATCGTCGGTGAGGATGCCGGATACTCGTCCGTACCGGATGGTTCGATCGGTACCGGCGTGCTCCGAACGGCAGGAGCACCGCGCCTGTCGAGCAGAAGGGCAGAGGTGCTCGCGATCGATCCCGCAGTCTTCAGCGATGTCGTCACCTGGCGCAGTGATTTCGGCGCGGACGACCCGGCGGAGGTGTTCGACCTACTTCGACCCGACGGCGAGGCGCCTGACGTCGGGATTGAAATCCCCCTCGATGCGACCCAAATCGAGATGGACGGGGTGATCATCCCGGATTCCCTGGCCGGTGAGGCCGAGGATCCGAACCCGGACAGTCGCGACTACCGCCTCATCATCAAGGTGATCGACGACCGGAACCGCATGTGGACGATGATCGGCGATGTCGACTTCACGGATACCGAGTGGCGCACGGTCACCATCGACTTCGCCACTGCGGGCCGCAACGACTATGTCGACCCACCGGAAGGACCACTCTCGGTGCACTCGATGTGGCTGGAACGATCCGATACAGCGAACGGATTCATCATCGACGGCGGCGAGCTGCTCTACACGAGCGTTCGAGCGGTCGGGCCTTCGGGGTCGGTCGAACTCGACATGGAGGAGATGACACCGACGAACAACCTGGTCGTCGTGCAGGCGGATGCCGGCGATGCCATCGAGGCGCGATACGCCGAACTCCCACCCGGTCAGGACCCCCCGACGCAGGCCGAACTCGATGCCTCGCCGCTCAACAGGGACGGCCCGGCGGTCAAATGGTCACTCCCGTCGCGACGCTCCCGATCAAACCCGATCGTTCCCCACATGCGACGGATTCCTGCCGACCTGTACGTGTTGGTCGATCGGGAGGTCGGTGCGTACTCGGGCCTGAACGTTGGTGACGCTTCGAGCTACACGATCGGCACCGAGGTCCTCAACGGCGAACTCGTCGGCTACGTCGAGACGGTGCCGACGGCGACCGACACCCGGCGCGAGGGACTGATGGTGGTCGACGGGCTCGCTCTCAACGCCTGGATCAACGGTGCCGCGACCTGGTCGCTCACCGGGCCGCTGAGTCAGGTCGAGTCCCCCGGCGAGCTTTGGGTTGCGACCGATGAACCCGACGCCGTCGTCCGGATAGCCTCTGCACAGATGCCCGACGAACCCGAACAGGTGTGGACCATCGGCGCTGCGGAGGCAGCGTTCTCCTCACGCCCCGTCCAGGTCGGATTGGTCGCAATCCTGTTCGTGGGTGCAGCCGTCGGCGTCGTTCTGGCGCTCGCCGGTGTCACCGGTTACGTCATGCTCGCCGTCAGCCGACGTGCGAGAGAAATGGGGGTGCTGCGGGCGCTCGGATTCGAGCGGAAGTCGGTCGGTCTCACCTTCGCGCTCGAACAGTTCGTCGTGATCGGCCTCGGTGCAGCGATCGGTGTCCTCGGTGGGGTCGCCCTTGTGGCAGTGATGTTGCCGGTCCTCCAACTCGGTGAGACGGCGACCGTGATCGAGCCACAGATCCTGATCAGCATCCCGACGACCCAACTCGTGGGGTACATCGCGGTCCTCGGTGTCCTGCTCATCGTTTCTGTTCTGTGGGCGACGAGACGAGTGTCCGTCCGGCGCATGTCCGAGGTGTTGAGGGAGGGTGAACGCTGATGCCACCCATCATCGATTGTCAGAACGTCATCAAGATCCACAAGCAGGGCAACCTCGAGGTCGTTGCGCTCCAAGGTCTCGATCTGCGTATGGAACAGGGGGAGTTCGTTTCGGTCGTCGGTGCGTCCGGGGCGGGGAAGTCGACGCTCTTGACCATCCTTGCGGGGTTCGAGAAACCGTCCGCAGGCAAGGCGGTCGTCGCCGACCGCGACCTGTCCGATGTCACTCCGAAGGAGCTGACCCGCTACTACCGGCGCGACGTCGGGTTCGTCTGGCAGGACTACACGCGGAACCTCGTTCCCTACCTCAAGGCGATCCAGAACGTCGAGCTCCCGCTTCTCCTCGGGGGCATCGGCGGGCGCAAACGGCGATCCCGATCCCTCGCGCTGCTCGAGGCTGTGGGGCTCCGAGGCAAGGCGCATGCTCCCGTCAACACGCTCTCAGGTGGTGAACAGCAGCGCTTGGCGCTGTGTGTTGCGCTCGCACCGGGACCCAAGCTCCTCCTGGCGGACGAGCTGACCGGGGAGCTTGACACCGAGACATCGCTCGAGATCTTCGAGCTGCTACGCGTCTTGTCCCACGAGGGCGGTCTTTCCATCCTGGTGGTCACTCACGATGTCGCCATCGCGAAGCGGACCGACCGGGTGATCAGGATCGCCGACGGGAGGGTCTCTACGCACGGCAAGAAGGGCTCGACCGAACGGGTGGCCATCGACCAGCGTGGCATGATCCAGCTTCCTCGGGACATGATCGTCGAAGCCGGCATCTCCCACCAGGTAAGGGTCAAACTCGTCGAGGGCGGAATCCTGCTCCAACCGGAAGGTTTCGAAGATGAGTCTTGAGCTCAGGGGCGCCTCCAAGCGTTATCCGAACGGTGCGGTCGGCGCCGACAATGTCGACCTCGACGTCGCAGCCGGATCGTTCGTGGCCCTGTTCGGTCCGTCCGGATCCGGGAAGACATCGCAGCTCCACATGCTCGGTCTTCTCCAGAGGCCCGACGACGGTGAGGTCTGGATCGACGGGGAGCGGGTCGACGGCTTGTCGGAGGCCGGGGCAGCGCGATTGAGGCGTTCGAAGCTCGGGTTCGTGTTCCAGTCGGCGTCCTTGCTCAAACTGGCCTCCGCACGTGAGAACGTCGATGTGTCGATGCGTCTGTCCGGTCTTCGAGGTGCCGCGACGAGGGAACGTGTCGAGAAGGCCCTCACGACGGTCGGTATGGGCGCCCGGATGGATCACAGACCGGACGAGATGTCAGGTGGCGAGCAGCAGCGGGTTTCTATCGCCCGAGCACTGGTCCACGAGCCGAAGTACCTGCTTGCCGATGAACCGACGGGAGAACTCGATTCGACCACCGGTGCAGGCATCCTCCAGATGCTTCGCGACATTGCTGACGGCGGGACGACCATCGTGATGGCCACGCATGACCCCGCGGCGATCGACTACGTCGACACCGCCTACTTCGTCCGTTCCGGCACGCTTCACCTACCCGATCGAGCCGAACTGAACCTCTGGCTGACCGAGGGAACCGAGTTCTGAGGCAAGAGGCAAGAGGCAAGCGGCAAGAGGCAAGAAGCAAGAACCAAGCTCCCACCCGGCTCGGGCGGCGAATCTGTCGATTCGCCTGACTCGCCTGCCCTCCCTTGAGGGAGGGCGGCAGAGCCGTCGAAACGACCGTTTCGACGAGCG
>CAYTWC010000096.1:0-3343 GCA_964441975.1 uncultured Acidimicrobiaceae bacterium
CGGTGGCGATCGGGAACTACCCCCTCTCTCAGGCCACCGGCGACGAACGATGGGTCATCGCCGCTGAGGCGCACCTCGACCGACTCCGGAGTGCGGTCGCCGACGAGGCAGGTGGCTTCTTCTCGACGGCGAATGATGCCGAGAAGCTCATAGCTCGGCCCAAGAGCATCCAGGACAACCCGACTCCTTCGGACAACTCTCTGGCGATGGAGGCCCTCCAGATCCACATCGCTCTGACGGGAGACATCGGGGCGCGCTCCGAGCTCGAAGGAACGATGGCGGCCGTTGCGATCGTGGCCGAACGCCATCCTTCCTTCGGTGGATACGCACTGGCGGTATGGACAAGCCACCTTGCCGGCATCAAGGAGGTCGCGATCGCGGGCCGAATCGACGCCACCGCGCCGCTTGAGAAGGTCATCTGGAACGAATTCCGACCCGATGTCGTCGTAGCGTTGAACCGGGGAAGCGACTCACGTGTGCCACTCCTCGAAGACCGGCCCGCCACCGAAACGCCGGCTGCGTTCGTCTGCGAGAACCTGGTCTGCAGCCTTCCCGTATCGACGCCGGCGGACCTCGCTGGTCTCCTGACCCAATAGCACGACAGTCAAAACGCGGTCGTAGGTAACCTCCCGGCATGGACGTAATCCGACGCCAACAACAGCCACCTGTGAGGCGACCGACGGCCATCGTGGCGTTCGGCGGGTGGAACGACGCATGCGACGTCGCCTCGAACGCCGCGAACTACATCATCGACGCCCACGAGATGACCTCCACGTTCGCTGAGATCGAGCCTGACCCGTTCTACGACTTCCAACAGCACCGACCGACGATCGACATCCGAAGCGGCGTCGCCAAGGGCATGACGTGGCCTTCGGTGACGTTCACCGCCATCTCCAGGAGAAACGACGACCGCGACCTCGTGGTCGTGTCCGGGCCGGAGCCGAACTTCAAGTGGAAGACCTTCTCCCGCTCCCTGGTCGAGGTCCTCGACGACATGGGAGTCGAAGATGTCATTCTCATCGGCGCGTACGTCGGGGCGATCGGGCACGATCAGCCGGTCACGCTCGGTGGCGTCGGAACTGATTCCATAAGCGTGGTGCGATCCGGCCTCGATTCTTCGACCTACTCCGGGCCGACCGGCATGGTCGGCGTTGTCCAGGGAGCCTGCAAGGAAGCCGGCATGCGATCGCTGTCGATCTGGGCAGCGACACCGCCGTACCTCAGCGGGAACCCGTATCCCAAGGCCGTGCTGGCCATCATCGAGAAAATCTCGGACATCACCAACCTCCACATCGACACGTCTGAGCTGATCGCCATCGACGCCGAGTACACCCAAAGGGTCGATGAGGCGCTCGAAGAAGCAGGATCAGACGTCAGCGATTTCCTCGAGGAGATCGAGTCATACGACGAACCACTGCTCGGGTCCCTGTCCGGATCGCGACAGCCGACCGAGTCGACTGCGCCGTCGCTTGATCCTGAGCAGACCGATGATCTCGTCGATGAGATCGTTCGATTCCTCGAGGGCGACGCCTAGACAGCTTCCATGGACCAAGTCGAGATCGCCAAACTCATCCACCTGCTGTCCGCTGCCGTGTGGGGCGGTGGCGTCATCGTGCTGGGTTTCCTTGTCGGTGCTGTTCGGCAGCAAACCGACGACCGGGAGGTGCTTCGTGCCATGGCCCGTCGGTACAGCGTTGTCTCCTGGACCGCTCTCGCGATTGCGATGGGCACCGGCCTGTGGCTCTACTACACGGTCGGCTGGGCAGACCCGAAACTATTCGAGGTCAAATGGTCGCTGATCACGCTTGTCATCGGTGTGACGTTCGTGCACCAGGTGTTCGCCAAGAGGATGTCCGCCGCATGGCGTGGCGTGACACAAGTCGTGATCCTGGTCCTCACCATCGGCATCTTCGCCGCCGCGGTGACACTGCCCGGCTGATCAGCCGACAAGAACCTCAAGCAACCTGTCGACATGCTCATCGGTCGTGTGCAGATGCGGCGCAATCCTGACCGAATCACCACGTACGCTCACATGGACACCGGCGGCCTGGAGCCGTTCACCCAGGTCCTGAGGAAGGCCCCCCTCGCGTCGAACGCCGAGCATGTTGCCCAGACGTTGATCGGCAGGTGGACATATCCATCCGTTGCCATCGAGTGCCTGTGCGATCGTGTTGTTCGTGTGCGACACGGTGTCGCCGATCTGGTCAACACCCCATTCGTTGACCTGGGCGACTGCCGCGTTGGACATTGCCACGCCGATGAAGTTTGAACGTTCACCGACGTCGAATCGTCGCGCCCCGGCCTCGTACACATCGGTGTAGTCAACGAGGCCGGCGAAGTTGCTCGCATCCTTCCGCACGATCCAGCCCTCTTCGAGCGGAGTGCCGGCACGGTGCTCGGGGGCGACCCACATGTACCCGAGCCCGTAGAAGCCGAGGAGCCACTTGTAGCCGACGGCGTACACGAAGTCAGGGCGGATCGTCTCTACATCGAAGGGCATGCCTCCGAGCGACTGGGACGCGTCGACACACAACGCTGCGCCAACCTCCTTGGCTGCTCGTGAAACGGCGACGAGGTCGACTTTCGAGCCGTCCGCCCAGTGGCAGTTCGGTACGGCAACGACGGCAGTCCGCTCGTCGATGGCAGCGAGAACGCCAGCTGTCCATCCGTCCTCGGACCGTTCGACGGTCATGATCTCACCACCGGTCGCGGCAACCTTGGATCTCCAGGGGTACACGTTCGACGGGAACTGCTCGGCGAGTGTGACGACGGTACGACCCTCACCAACCGTGAGGTTTGCAGCCGCTGTGCCTGCGCCGTACGAGATCGCCGCGATGAGTGCGACGCCGTCGGCGTCGCCGTTGAGCACGGTCGCCACCTGCGACCGGAGTTGCTCGACCGGATCGAAGAAGAGGTCGGGTCCGACCTCCCAGGGTCTCCCGGTCTGCCCGACCGCCGCCGCAGCGGCGTCATTCACAGACTTGAGGCGCGGGCCGAAATACGACGTGTTGAAATAGGCGACGTCCGGCGGGACATCGAACAAGTGGGATTGGTTCGTGAGCATCCCACCATTGAAGCATGGATACCGAACACCCCCGCCGTGGGGCAGGGGTGTTCGTCGGATCGTCGAGAGCTTCTAACGCTTGCGCTTGTGCCTGTTGGCCTTCAACCGCTTGCGGTATTTGTGCTTGCTCATTTTCTTTCGGCGCTTCTTGACAAGCGAACCCATGGTGTAAACCCCTCATGCGAGAAATGTCGTGTCGGCACGGCGCACCTGTCGTCTTCGGGCCGCACACAACACCCACAGGATAGGTGATTCGCGACGTTGACGGCCGTCGTTGCC
>CAYTWC010000096.1:3443-7215 GCA_964441975.1 uncultured Acidimicrobiaceae bacterium
CCGCACACAACACCCACAGGATAGGTGATTCGCGACGTTGACGGCCGTCGTTGCCGGGATGAGTCTCGTAACATGGTCGGATGCAACCACTGATCGGTATCACCGGACGTCCGAAGTACATCGAATCCGTGGGTACCAAGCTGAGGGCCTACTCGGTGTTTCACACCTATACCGACGGTGTTCTTGCCGCGGGCGCGACACCGATCATGCTCGTGCCGACCGACGATCACCTCATCGACGATGTCCTCGATCGAATCGATGGGCTGATGCTCACCGGGGGTGGCGACATCGATCCAACCCGATACGGAGCGGCACCCGGTTCGAAACTCGGCGAGGTCGACGAGGAGAGGGACCGGTATGAGATCGCCCTGACACGTCGAGCATTCGCACGCAGGATCCCGACGTTTGCGATCTGCCGCGGACTACAGGTCGTCAACGTGGCGTTCGGCGGCACGCTCTTCCAGGATCTACCCTCAGAGGGGCGCGACGGACACGACGTGATCGGTGACGCCACCTCGGCTGGTCATTCCCGCGTGACGATCGACCCCGAGTGCAAACTTGCAGGGATCGTCGGCGAAACCACGATGGTGAATTCGCTGCACCACCAAGCCGTCGACACGGTCGGGACCGGTCTCCGGGTCGTCGGTCGCGCTGACGACGGCACCGTCGAGGCCATCGAGCACGAGGCAGACGACTGGCCGATGCTTGCGGTTCAGTGGCATCCCGAGTTCCTACGAACCCGGGACCACGGTCCGTCCGACAATCTGTTCGAGACATTCATCGAGCTTGCCGAGAAGTATCAGGCCGACCGCTGACTGTGTCACCGAGGTTGGTGCTGTTCGTGTGCACGGGAAACATCTGCCGATCGCCGTTCGCCGAGTTCCTCGCTGCATCGCTCTCAGACGGGGGTCGACTCCGGTTCGCGAGTGCCGGTACCGCCGCGAACAGGGGCTTGGAGGCGACCGAGACGATGACCGTCGTCGCCGCCGAGTTCGGGGTCGACCTTCGCGAGCATCGATCGCGCCCCCTCAGCGACGCTGAAGAGCCGGATCTCGTGTTGTGCATGGAGGACCACCATCGCCGCGCCGTGGCGGACCGGTTTCCCGACCTTGACGACTCAGCGATCCGACTCCTTGGCCGGGCGCCGATCGTCGACCCGTTCGGACGTGATATCACGACGTACCGAGCGTGCGCACGACAGATCGCGGACGCCGTCTCCACGCTGGAGTCCCACTGATGTGATCAGACCTGCGACGATCGGCTCACAGGAGTCCGTCGTGGTCGACACGGAGCGCGAGCACCTCACCGTGTGATCCGAGGACCCCACTCATCGCACCGATGACCCGACCGCGTGCTTCACTCGACGCAAGTGCGATTGCCGTCGGACCCGCCCCTGACCAGCAGGCGTGCGCTGCACCGGCGCCAAGAGCCGCCTCGATCAACTCGCCGGTGATGGGAGACAGCGACGCTCTGGGGCGCTCATGGAGCTCGTCGCCTCTCGCATGGGCGAGAACCGCCTCATTGCCGCTGGCGAGTCCCTCGATGAGGAACGCCATTCGACCCAGCGTTCTGGCGACCACATCGCGAGGAACCGACTCAGCCAGCGCGGCTCGTGCATCGCGGGTTCGTAGCGGAGCCGACGGGATCGCGACAACCGGGTGAAGGGAGTCGTGGAGGTCCAAACGCTGTACGCCGTCGGGTACCGCAGCGACGAGCCCACCGAACACGGCTGCGGCGGCATTGTCGGCATGGCCCTCGAGATCCGCGACGATCGAGAACACGATCGCGGGATCGCCTGCGGACCCCGACGCCTTCATCGCCGCTGCGGCGACCGACGCAGCCACCGCTGCTGACGATCCGAGTCCCCGCGCTCGCGGGATCTCGTTGTTCAACGTCACGTGCATCGGTCGCCCGACCGCACGATTCACGGCAATCGAGATCAGGTCCCCATCGGGGAGTCGTCCGGTTGACCCGTTTTCGGACAGCGTCATCGACGACGCCGGTTCAGCAGTGGCGACACATCGCAACGACAAGGCAACGGCGACCGTGTCGAACCCGGGTCCGAGGTTCGCCGACGAGGCAGGGGCGGATGCTTCTCCGATCATTGACGTGTTGGTTCGACGAATATTCGGGTCGCGGTCGGCACAGCCTTCAAGATCGATTCCTCGATCCTCTCGATCGCAGCAACCTCGTCAACACCCTCGTCGAACGCAACATCCGCGTTCACGAGGATCTCGTCCGGTCCGAGCTGCATCGTCAGGATGCGGTCGACATGATTGACCTCTCCGACCGACAGGATCGCAACGCGTATCGCAGTGCGATTCTCGCGACTCGCCGACTCCCCCTCGAGCAGCGCCTTCATTTCACGGGCGATGACAAACGCGACGACACACAGCAGGATACCGATGAGGATCGATGCCAGACCGTCCCACATCTCGTTGTGGGTGAAGTGCGCGAGCAGGAGCCCGATGGCGGCGATCGCCAGACCTGCCACGGCGGCGGCGTCCTCGAACACCACGATGACGAGGGAGGGATCCTTGGAGTCCTTGATCGTGCGCCACACCCCACGCGATCCGCGTGTCTTGTTGAACTCCTTCACCGCCGGGAAGAACGCGATGAAGAGCTCGAACACGGCCGCGACCGCAAGCACACCGAGCGAGAACCAGAGACCCTGGCTCCCGTGGTCTCCGCCGTCGACGATCCTGTGCCACCCGTTGTAGATCGACCAGATGCCACCGCCGACGAACAACAGTACGGCCACCATGAACGACCAGAAGTACAGCGCAGGCCCACGTCCGTAGGGGTGTGTCACCGTTGGTGCGTACCGGGACACGGCATGCCCTCGGAGGAGGAACAGCTGGTTGCCGGTGTCTGCGACCGAGTGGATCGCCTCTGCGAACATCGCGGTGCTCCCGCTGATCGCCGCCGCCACGAACTTCGTGACGGCAATCAGCGCGTTCGCGATGAGAGCGAGAACGATGATGCGTTTCGAGCCGGAAGCCATAGCTAGCGAGTGTATGCGATTTGGACCGGTTCGGAGTTGTCCACTGTCTACGAGCGTCGTCAGGCCTCCGAGGTGGCGTCCCAGTCCCCACGGTCGGTATGGTCGGCATGGTCGGCGTCGGTCGCCTCCGGCAGATCAGGGGTCATGATCTCGGACAGGCCATCCGTGAAGGCCGTCCGCCCCGACAAGAGGTCCGACCCGTGGGTGACGACGTCGTTGCCGAATCGCTTGCGAAGCGCATCGACCGATTGGTCCAGAGCCGCAAACTCAAGCTCTCTCGGGGATCCGCCGGTCAGGTCGTCGTCGTCCACACCGAAGGCCAGCTGGGTGGCGTCGGTTCCGCCGATGCCGGACGTGCCGACGCTCAGCAGCGTCGTCTCGTGGTTCGGAAACTCATCGAGGACCCCGGCGAGAAGGCTCGTCGCGACGTGTGCGATCGCCGCCGTCGACGACGTCGGCCTCGACATCGTCCTGGAACGGGTGATCGATGACAGGTCACCGAACCGGACCTTGATCGTGACGGTCCGCACGGTCATCTCCTTGCTCCTGAGACGCGACGACACCCGATCAACGAGGCGATGGAGTGTCGGGGTCAACTCTTCGAGCGGCCGGATCTTGGCTCGCATCGCCGACTGAGCGCTCAGCGATTTGGCCTTGCGGCTGGTGACCACCGGTCGTGGGTCGAGGTTGTGAGACAGCGCGTGGAGATGGGATGCGTGCCCTCGTCCCAGCATGGCGACGAGCGCGTCTTCGGGTGTCGTTGCGATG
>CAYTWC010000097.1:0-7215 GCA_964441975.1 uncultured Acidimicrobiaceae bacterium
GAGGGTTTCGCTGTCCCGATGTCCATGCGCCGGTAGATCTGCATCGAGTCGACGGAGATGATCTCGGCACCGAATCGCTCGGCAATGGCCTCGGCGATCACAGACTTTCCCGAGGCTGTGTGTCCGAGTATCGCAACGACTGTCAGGAGACCGGCTCCCCTTTGAGGAAGTGGGCGGCCGCCTCGGTCACCTCGACGGTGAGGAACGAACCGGGGTCCCACTCCCCCGCGACGTGGACGATGCGGTTGCCGCGCGTACGAGTCGTCGCGACGAGCGGGTCCTTCTTCGACGGTCCTTCGACCATCACCGACACCCGGGTGCCGACCTGTTCCCGATTCCGTTCGTAGGTGATGGCGTCCTGGAGGGTCGTCAGCCTCTCGAACCGCTCCTGGACCACGGCAGGATCGATCTGGTCATCCATGTCTGCCGCAGCGGTGCCTGGCCGCGGCGAGAACTGGAACATGTAGGCATTGTCGAATCGCGCCGCTGCCATCGTGTCGAGCGTGGCCTGGAAGTCGTCCTCCGTCTCGCCGGGGAATCCGACGATGACATCTGTCGAGGCAGCAAGGTCGGGGACGATCGACCGCATCATCTCGAGCTTGGCGAGGAACCGCTCACTCGTGTACCCGCGATGCATTCGCGCCAGGATGCGATCACTGCCTGATTGCAGCGGGAAGTGGATCTGCTCACAGACTGCCGGCGTCTCGGCCATCGCGTATGCGACGTCCTCCCGGAAGTCCTTCGGGTGTGGCGAGGTGTATCGGATGCGCTCTATCCCGTCGACGTCACCCACACGCCGAAGCAGGTCGGCGAACAGCGGGCTGCGACCGTTGAGGTCGAGGTCCCTCCCGTAGGAGTTGACGTTCTGGCCGAGCAGCGTGACCTCTCGCACGCCCTGGGCGGCAAGCGCCTCGACCTCGCGGATCACGTCACCGGGTCGGCGGGAAATCTCGGCCCCGCGGACGATCGGAACGATGCAGAACGTACAGCCGTTGTTGCAGCCGATCGTGATCGTCACCCACGCCGAGTGCTCCGACTCGCGATGTACCGGCAGGCCGCTCGGGATGTCCGTGACCGTCTTGGTCTCGTTCCAGATCTCCGTCACCGGACCCCACTCATCGGCGTGGTCGAGCAGATCGACGACGCGGTGGACGTTGTGAGTGCCGAAGACGACGTCGACCCAACCCGCACGCTCACGAATGGTGTCGCGTTCCTTCTGCGCCGAGCAGCCGCCGACGGCGATCCGGAGACTGGGACGCTCGTCCTTGAGGCGCTTGAGCGATCCGAGATAGCCGTAGAGCTTCGTGTCAGCGTTCTCACGGATCGTGCAGGTGTTCAACACGATGAGGTCCGCGGAATCTGCCGACTCCGTCGGCACCATGCCGTCGGACTCGAGCAGTCCCGCGATCCGCTCGGAGTCGTGCTCGTTCATCTGACAGCCGAAGGTGCGCACGAAATACGACTGACCCTCACGCGTACGCGGACGCACCTCTTTGACACCCGGCATACCGAGCAATGTGACTTCCGACATGACGCTCCAGATGCCTAGCGGGCGTAGTCCCTCGCCCGGTATTCACGGATGACCGTGACCTCGATCTGACCGGGATACTGTAGGTCGTTCTCGAGCTTCCTCGCGATGCTTCGCGCAAGATCCTGGGATCCGAGATCATCGAGTGCACCTGGGTCGACGACGACACGGACTTCACGCCCGGCTTGCAGCGCGTAGACCTTCTCCACTCCGTCGAAGTTCCTTGCGATCTCCTCAAGGCGTTCCAGACGCCGCACGTACGACTCGAGCGCCTCGCGTCTGGCGCCGGGTCGGGCAGCGCTGACGGCGTCGGCCGCTTGGACGAGCACGGCTGTCAGCGTCCTTGGTTCGACCTCGTTGTGGTGGGCTTCGATCGCATGCACGATTGCGGCGTCCTCGCCGAACCGTCGAGCGATCTCGGCACCGATGAGGGCGTGGGAGCCGCCGACCTCGTGACTCACAGCCTTCCCGATGTCATGCAAGAACGCGGCACGCTTCGCCTCGGCCTCGTCGACCCCGAGCTCGGCGGCGAGCATCCCCGCGATGTGTGCGGACTCGACGAGGTGATCGAGCACGTTCTGCCCGTAGCTCGTGCGATAGCGCAGGCGGCCGATGAGCGTGGTCAACTCAGGATGGAGCCGGTTGATACCGACCTCCAGCATTGCCCACTCACCGGCATCACGGATGGACTGTTCGACCTCGTCGCGTGACTTCTCGTATGCCTCTTCGATGGAGGTCGGATGGATCCGTCCGTCTTCCACGAGACGTTCAAGGGTCCTGCGAGCGATCTCTCGGCGCACCGGATCGAATGTCGACACGCTCACCGTCTCGGGTGTGTCGTCGACGATGAGGTCGACACCGGTCACCGCCTCGAACGACCGGATGTTGCGTCCGTCCCGTCCGATGATCCTGCCCTTCATGTCATCAGAAGGGATCACGACGGCCGAGACGGTGGCTTGCGACACCGCATCCGATGACATCCGCTGGATCACGGTGGCGAGAATGCGACGAGACCGCTTCTCTGCCTCCTCACGGGCACGGGTCTCCATGTCTCGCACAAGTACCATCGCATCCCTGCGGGCCTCGTCCTCGACCTTCTCGAGAAGCTCTGCCTTTGCGGACTTGCTGTCAAAGCCTGCCAAGGCCTCGAGTTCGATCCGGGCTTCCTCGGCGACGCGAGCTGCTTCAGCTGTCGCCTCGGACGCGGCCTTCTCCTTCTCGATGACCATCTCTTCACGCTGGGCGAGGTTCTTAGCTCGCTGTTCGAGCGTGGCGGAACGTTGGTTGATCCGTTCCTCCTGTGAGCCGATCTCGACCTTGCGGTGCTCGAGCGTCGCCTCCTCCCGGTCGCGATAGGTGTCTGCCTTCGCCCGACTCTCTTCCTCTGCACGTGCGAGGATCTTCTGCGCCTCTATACGAGCGTCAGCGAGGATCTCCTCAGGGGCCTGGGGCACCCGCACGAGTTTGCGTCCGATGACGAGTCCGGCGAGGAACACGGCAGCGATCACCGCTCCCGGTATGAGCTGATTGAGAATCTGATCCTTGGTTTCCTCGGTTCCAACGACCCGGAAACGACCGTGCCGAGCCACACGGGCTCGGCACACACACGAAATACAAAGGAACTGTGGGCTTCCCCGTCGCTACCTCGTATTTCTATCTGTTTTGGTCATCATCCGGTCAGTTTCAGTATTTGTGTGTGTTGTGCTGCCGATGCTACCGCACAACGACGGTTCCGGATACGTGATTTCCGGTGATTTTCATGCTCAGACGGTCATTCGGCGTCGGATTCGGTGTCTTCCACCGCCACCTCTGCCTCGGCCTCTTCGTCGTCGATCACGCCAACGGCCCTGAGCACCTGATCCTGGAGTTGCATCGCAAGCTCGGGATTCGACCGGAGGTGGTCCTTCGCCTTCTCCCTACCCTGCCCGAGCTGATCACCGTCGTAGGTGTACCACGCACCGGCCTTCTGGACGATGCCTTCCTCGACCGCGACATCGAGGAGCGATCCTTCTCTCGAGATTCCCTCTCCGAACATCACATCGAACTCTGCGATCCGGAACGGTGGAGCGACCTTGTTCTTGACGATCTTCGTGCGCACCCTGTTCCCGATGTTCTCCGTACCGACCTTGATCGCCTCGATACGACGGATGTCGATGCGGACACTCGAATAGAACTTGAGGGCACGACCACCCGGTGTCGTTTCGGGCGATCCGAACATCACACCGATCTTCTCACGGATCTGGTTGATGAACACGGCCGTCGTGTGCGAACGGTTGATCGTTCCCGACAGCTTTCTCAAAGCCTGGGACATGAGTCGCGCCTGCAGACCGACGTGGGTGTCACCCATGTCGCCTTCGAGCTCGGCACGTGGGACGAGTGCTGCCACCGAGTCGACGACGACGACGTCCAAAGCCCCGGAGCGAATCAGCATGTCGGCGATCTCAAGGGCCTGCTCACCGGTATCGGGCTGGGAGATCAGCAGCTCGTCGATGTCAACACCGATGGCTCGCGCATAGATCGGATCGAGCGCATGCTCGGCATCTATGAAGGCAGCATTGCCGCCGTTGCGCTGTGCTTCGGCGATCACATGAAGTGCGAGGGTGGTCTTACCCGAGGACTCCGGCCCGTAGATCTCCACCACACGACCGCGCGGCAGGCCGCCGATACCGAGCGCGAGGTCGAGAGACAGTGCGCCCGTGGGGATGACATCCATCTTGCGGACCTCATCGTTACCGAGTCGCATGATGGCGCCCTTGCCGAACTGACGCTCGATCTGCGACATGGCGGTCTCGAGGTTCTTCCCCTTCTCTGCTCTCTCTTTGTCGTCAGGCGATGTCGCCATGTGCGTTTCCTTTCATCGATGACCGCCAACGTACCGGGCACGTGTGACAGATTTCGCTGTGCGCGAACTCGAGGATAACCGAACACGTGTTCGATGCAAGGATATCGGCGTAGCGCGTGCTGAGTACTGGGTACTGATGCGTACGCCGGAGTCAGAGCTTCTTGACGGCCTCGTATTCGCCGTCGTGGACACGGCCCGTGTCGGTGTACCCGTACTTCTTGTAGAAGCCCTCCGGACCGCCGTCGGCGGGGACATACGACAGATAGATCTCGCTTCCACCAGGGCGTGTCCGCACGTAGTCGTGGACCAGCTCCAGAGCCAGCGCACCGTATCCGTTTCCTTGGAACCGCTGGTCGATCATGAATCGCCACAGGTAGTAGCGAGGTTTCTCGTCGTCATCGGACAGCATCGCAAAACCGACCGGCTCTTCCCCTGCATACACGCCCCTGACCCACACCTTCGTCGCTGCGAACGCCTCGGCCAGAGACCGGACATTCGGCGCCACGAATTCGGTCTGGGACGCGGCGACCGATAGATCGATGATGTCGCTGACGTTGTCGTCGTCGACTGGTCTGAGGGATATCGAGGGGGGCATGTCCGCATCGTATCGCGTCCGCGATCCCAGATCGGCTTCCCCAGTTCACGATCTCGGATATCAGTCCAACGGAAACCGATGGACGGGCATGTACACCGGACCCTCACGCGTTGTGTCGGTGCGGAACAGCGTCAGCGCGTCGACCCGGATCGGGATGCGCACGTCGTCGAGCGCTGCCGAGATCGACGACAGGTCACGGACCGGCCGGACCCGGCTGAGGGTGAGGTGCGGGACGAACGGCCGCCCCTCAGGCTCGAAACCGACGTCGGTCGCGGCCTCCTCGGCTGTGGCGGCCAGTTCGTCGAGCAGCCCGATCGGATCATCGATCGCAACGTACAGCACCGATGCCTTCGTGAAGCTGGGGAATGCGCCGAGACCCGCGAGCCACACACGGCCTCGCTTCACATCGACCAGCGCCTCGGTTCGTTCGGCAAGCCGATCGACCGACGACGGCGTGGCCTGGCCCACGAAGCGTATGGTCACGTGCCAATTCGCCGGCCGGGTCCGCTTCCCCGGCACCAGCCTGGAGAGGTCGGCTTCGGTGAGCGTTGCTGCAAGCGCATGTCGTTCGTCATCGGAGATGCCGACTCCGAGGAATACGTTGCCCACGTGGACCTCCCGCGACAGCGACGTTGCTACGACCGTTCCAGCGCCGTCCGTACGAGGTGGAGCGCAGCGGTTGCCGTATACGCACGCACCCGCTCGCGATCGCCTGGCATCACGAACGTCTTGACGATCTCGACGGTCGGTGTCGCGACCGCGACGATCATGGTGCCCACCGGCTTCTCCATCGCTTCCGGCCCGGCCGAACCGGTCACCGCGACGGCCACCTCGACGCCGAGGGTCTCGCGCGCTCCCCGTGCCATCGACGCAGCCGTCTCCTCCGACACGACGCCATGTTGCTCGATGAGGTCGGGAGCAACGTCGAGGAGACCGGTCTTGAGATCCGTCGCGTACGCGACGATGGACCCTCGAAACGTCGCGCTCGTCCCACCGATCCGTGTCAACCTCCTGGCGATCAATCCCCCTGTCGCCGACTCGGCGGAACCGATGTGCCAACCGCGTTCGAGGAGTCGGTCGTGGATCACCTGCTCGATCGTTTCATCATCAGTACCGAAGATGAATTCACCGAGCCGACGCCTCACCTCGTCTTCCACCGGAGCGATCAGCGCTTCGGCAGCTGTCTGCGTCGGGGCAAGCGCTGTCAGACGTATCTTGATCTCACCCGCGGAGGCGAGGAACGCAATGGTCGGGTTCTCGGACTCCCGGAACAGGTCGTCGAGCATCTCGCCGACCTTCGCCTCCGACATCCCCCAACTGCGAAGAATCCGACTCATCACCACCCCGGCAGATGCACCCGAACGCGAGCGCAGGAAGGGCATCACCGACTCGTCGAGCATCGTGCGCATCTCTGCAGGGACACCCGGGAGACAGAAGACCCAACACCCGCGGATGTCCGCCCTGAACCCGGGAGCAGAACCCTTGTTGTTCTCGATGACGACCGAACCCTCCGGCCGGAACGCCTGCTTGAGGTTCGACTCCGAGAACGCTCGCCCCCGTGCTGCAGCCTGTTCACGCATCCGGTCGGCGTACGCCTCGTCGAACACGAGTGGCACGCCAGCCACCGCGGCGACACTGTCGCGCGTCACGTCGTCTGCAGTCGGCCCGATGCCACCCGTGATGATCAGGGCATCGCATCGGGCCACTGCCGAGGCGATTGCCTCGTCCATCCGCTTGGCATTGTCGCCGATGACCGACTGACGGACATGGGTGATGCCGGAGTCGGCAAGTCTTCGGGCAATGTCCGCAGCATTGGTGTTCACGATCTGCCCCAACAGGAGCTCCGTGCCGACGGCGAGACTCTCCACGATCACCGACGGACCTCCGCAGAGACGTCGGAGCCATACGTCCCGGTGATGGTCGCGCTCACCCATTCTCCCGGTTTGCCCTGGTCGAGGAGGATCACCCCGTCGATCTCGGGAGCTTCCCTGTACGAGCGCCCAACCGCCTGACCGTCTTCGACCTGGTCGACGAGGACGTCGAACGTCGAGCCGACGACCGATGCGTTGGCTTCGGCGGTGATGTCGTCTTGGATCTGTTGCACGTAGCGGAGTCGCTCGGCGATCAGCTCATGCGGTACGTGGTCGGGCAGGTCCATGGCCGTGGTCCCTTCCTCGGCGGAATATGGGAAGAACCCGGCCCAGTCAAGCCGAGCCTCCGTCAGGAAATCAACCAGCTGTTCAAAGTCCT
>CAYTWC010000098.1:0-7161 GCA_964441975.1 uncultured Acidimicrobiaceae bacterium
ACCGAGAACGACGTCCCGCTCCCCGACTCGGCGTGCGTGTACTGCGGGAACTGCGTCGGGGTGTGCCCGACGGGCGCACTCATGTTCAAGACCGAATACGACCTCCGGATCGCCGACGCATGGAAGCCCGAAGAGCAACACGTTGCGACGACGGTGTGCTCGTTCTGCGGGGTCGGGTGCAACCTCGAACTCCACGTGCAGGACAACCGCATCGTCAAGGTCACGTCACCGCTCGACCACGACGTCACCAGCGGACACCTCTGCATCAAGGGACGCTTCGGCTGGGGGTACGTCCAAACCGAGACCGGCGATGCCTGACGGCGCCACACCGACGACGTCGCGCGAGACGATCCACTACGCAGCAGGTATCGCCGAAGTCCGCGACGACACGCTGACCACGGAAGGTCCGGTCGAGTTCCGCATCGGCGGCGTGCCTGTGGCCGTCCTGATGCGGACACCTGGTCGTGACCTCGATCTCGCCAGAGGGTTCCTGTTGACGGAAGGGATCGTGCTGGGCCCCGACGAGGTGGCTTCGATCGACCAGCGTCCTGGTGCCGAGAACGGTGATCGGTATGACGTGGTACTTGCCGATGGTGTCGATGTCGACCCCGAGCAGTTCCGGCGCAACGTCTATGCGTCGTCGTCGTGCGGCGTGTGCGGGAAGGCGTCAATCGATGCCGTGCTGGTCGCGTGCCGCGTTCCGCCACCAGGGCCGGTCGTCTCCCCGTCCTTTGTCACCGCATTGCCGGACCGCATGCGCACCGCTCAGGAGCAGTTCTCGATGACCGGGTCGCTGCACGCGGCAGCGCTGTTCGCACCGTCGGGTGAGCTGATTGAGATTGCGGAGGACGTCGGTCGCCACAATGCGGTCGACAAGGTGATCGGTCGGGTTTCGACGGAATCGTGGCCGATCGGTGAGGTTGTCCTGATGGTGTCGGGACGGATCAGCTTCGAGATCACCCAGAAGGCAGCTGTCGCCGGGGTCCCGTTCGTGGCAGGCGTGTCGGGTGCGTCGTCGCTCGCCGCCGAACTCGGTGACCAAACCGGTGTCACCGTCTGCGGCTTCGTCCGCGGCGATACCTTCAACGTCTACGCAACCCCAGCCCGAATCCAATAGCCCATTCATTCTGTGGGCTGCAGACGACATATATGTGTCCGCGTACCCAGGGTACGCGGACACATATATGTACTCACCAGCCCACGGTTTAGGTAATTCGGGGTTAGGGGTGGTGGGGTTTGAGGTCGAGTTCGACGAGGTACGTGTCCGAGCGGTAGATCGTGGGGGCGTCGGTTGATGGTGACCGGAGCTCGGAACGGGGGATGGCGAGGTCGAATTGGCCGTCCGAAAGCGTCCAGAGCGGGTTCGGGATCTCCTGGACTCGCAGGGTGTAGGTCATGATGCCGTCGACGTCCACCGTCACCTGCTCGCCTGCGCCGAGACGGTGCACCTCGCCGAGATCGAGCCGGTAGCGAACGTGCCCCTCCGAGATCCGAACCTTCATACGAGGCCTCTCGGTTCGAGGGCGGCAAGATCCTCTGGCGTGTTCACATTCGTGAGGGTATGGGGATCGACAGCCACATGTTCAACGCGTTCGATCTCCGCGAGGAGTCCGAACACCGACCGTTCGCCGGTAGCAAGTCGTCGACGGATGATGCCGGCGACATCGGGCCCGTAGGTGGCGCAGAGCGGTTGGACCGTGCCGTCATCGGATCGGGTCGCAACGCGCGATCCGGTGGCCAGCGCCGGTTCGACAAGCGAGGTGACGGCCGATACCGACACACGCGGGAGATCGACCGCACAGACGAACACGGGTCGCCCGTCGGCGCGATCCAACGCTCCGAGGACCCCCGAGAGCGGACCGGCGTCAGCGACGGGATCGGACACGAGTTCGAGGGGACCCGCATAGGAACCGCCACACACGACGATGTCCTTGAGCACGACGGACAACGTCCCGATCACATGGTCGATGAACGGGATGCCGAGGTACTCGAGCAGTGCCTTGTCCTCGCCCATGCGGCTGCTCGAACCTCCGGCGAGAACTGCTCCCATGGTGTGGTCGATCATCCCGACAGCGTACAAGTGTGCAACCGCGGCGAGGACATCGTTAGGGTCGTCTCATGCCAACAGATCTAGAGATTGCACGATCAGTAGAACCCCGCCCGATACTCGACGTCGCGGCCGAGATGGGTGTCCCGATGGACCACGTCGAACAGCGAGGGGAGGGCCTCGCCAAGATTCGTCTCGATGCGCTCGACTCGATGGGCGAGCCACGAGCGAAGTATGTGCTCGTCACGGCGACCAACCCGACACCGTTCGGTGAAGGCAAGACGACGGTCTCGGTCGGGCTTGCGCAAGGCTTCAAACGACTGGACAAACGAGCCGTCCTCACGCTTCGTCAGCCATCGCTCGGTCCCACCTTCGGCATCAAGGGTGGCGCCGCGGGTGGGGGTCACTCGCAGGTGATTCCCATGGAGGAGATGAACCTGCACCTCACAGGTGATTTCCACGCCGTCACCGCGGCGAACAACATGCTCGCGGCGTTGATCGACAACCACATCTATCAGGGCAATCAGCTGTCGATCGGGATCAAACGGGTGACCTGGCGGCGCGTGCTCGACGTCAACGACCGCGCTCTGCGCAACATCGTCGTGGGTCTCGGGACGAGTCTGGACGGCATCCCACGCGAAGCCGGGTTCGACATCACGGCTGCTTCCGAGATCATGGCGGTTCTCGGTATGGCGACGAGCCTGCAGGACCTGCGTGAGCGGCTCGGACGGATTGTCATCGGGTTCGATCGCCACAACGAACCCGTGACTGCCGAAGACATCAAAGGCGCGGGAGCCATGGCCGTCCTGTTGAAAGATGCGCTGAATCCGAATCTGCTCCAGACGCTCGAAGGCACACCCGCCCTGATCCACACCGGGCCGTTTGCGAACATCGCGCACGGAAACTCGTCCATCGTCGCTGACTTGGTCGGTATCCGGGGTGGCGACTACCTCGTGACGGAAGCCGGGTTCGGGTCCGACATCGGCGCCGAGAAGTTCTTCAACCTCAAGTGCAGGGCCTCAGGCCTTGCACCGGACGTGGCGGTCATCGTCACAACGGTGCGTGCGCTCAAGTACAACACAGGGAAGTTCGTCGTCAAAGGCGGTCAACCGCTGCCAACCGAGATGACCGAAGAGAACCCCGACGATGTGCTTGCGGGTGCCGACAACCTGCGTCGGCACATCATGAACGTCCGGCAACATGGGGTGACGCCGGTCGTGGCGATCAACTCGTTCCCGACGGACCACGCATCCGAGCATCAGGCAATCGCCTCGGTCGTTGAGGAGGAGGGTGCAGCGTGGGCCATTGCGTCGCCACACGCCGAAGGGGCCGATGGCATGGTGGCGCTCGCCGAGGCGGTCCAGGCCGCCGCAGAGAAGGGGTCGGAGTTCAAGATGCTGTACACCGACGACATGGGTCTTGAGGAGAAGATCAAGACGATCGCCACGAAGGTATACGGAGCCGACGACGTCGAGTATGACATCAAGGCACGACGCCAGCTCAATCAGTTCGAACGCATGGGATATGGAGATCTGCCGATCTGCATGGCCAAGACCCAGTACTCGTTCAGCCACGATGCATCACTTCGGGGAGCACCGACAGGGTGGGTGCTGCCCGTGCGCGAAGTGCAGCTCGTCGCGGGAGCAGGTTTCATCCTTCCGCTCACCGGATCGATCAACCGCATGCCCGGTCTGGGTCTGAATCCCGCTGCGCACGAGATCGACATCAACGACGCGGGTGAGGTCGTCGGACTCTCCTAGGGAAACAGCATGATCCTGCCGCGGGTCACGCGTCCGTGCTGGTGATCGGAGGGACGGTCGCCCGCGTTGGAATCTGTGACCTGTCTGCAACGCTCTGGTCGTAGCCCGCATCCGCCCACAGCATGAGCCCGAAGGCGACAACCCCGCTGATGGCGGCAGCGGTGCCAAAGGGGATGATCGTGCCGTCGTAGGCGCGGTCGATCACGATGCCGATAACGGAACCGCCCAACGTCGCCATCGTCCCGATGATCGCCGCGGCCATACCCGCAACGGCACCCATGGGGATCATCGCGATTGCATTGAGGTTCGGGATCAGGAGGGCGTGACCGATGAGCAGCGGGAGCATGGCCGCATAGAACAGGTACACAGATGGTGTCCCTCCGGTCGCGTACGCGACGGCAGCGAGACCGAGACCACCGAAGAGATAGATGCCGAATACCGATCGCACGAGCTTGCGAAGCTCGAAGCGCTTCAGGAGTTTCGTGTTCATCAGCATGAACGCACCCATCACAGCGGCCGTGCCGCCGAACACGACAGGAAACAGAGCGTCGATGCCGAACACATCATCGAGGATGAGCTGGGACGAGGCGAGGTAGGACGCAAAGAACCCGAACACCGTGGTCTGGGCCAGCGTGTACCCCATCGACATCCGATTCGTAACGACGAACCTGGCGGCTGTCGTCATTCGGCTGACCCTGAAAGGGATCCGACGCTCCGCCGGAAGCGTCTCCGGGAGACGCAACGTCCACAAAGCGATACCGACGCCAAAGATCGCTGTGAACCCGAACACCCAACGCCAGGTCCCGACGAGCAGAATCGCAGATCCGAGGGTTGGAGCGATGATCGGTACGAGGACGAAAATCGCCATGATGAATGACATCGCACGGGCCATGGATGCCCCTTCGTAGGTGTCTCGGACGACCGACCGTGCGATGACCTGTGGGCCAGCAGCGCCCACACCCCAGATGAACCGACTTGCCAACAGCATCTCGAGCGACGGAGCGAATGCGGACGCGATGGCGGCGACGACGTACACGCCGAGACCGAGGTAGAGGATCGTCTTGCGACCGAACGCATCCGAGAGCGGTCCCCACATGAGCTGTCCCGCGGCGAGCCCGAAGAAGAAGAACGTGATCGCAGCAGCAATGTCGTTCGAATCCGACGCAAGCCCGAAGGACGTCCGCATGTCGCCGAAGGCAGGCAGGATGATGTCGATGGCGAGCGCGACGACAGCCATCGTCATCGACAGCATCACGGTGAATTCGAGCCTGCCGAGTCTCCGCTCGATGAGTTCTTTCGCGGTCATGTCGCGCCCTCCAGCAGGAGAGGGTACGCCCGTTGCGGCGTCGTCAGAACCGCATCGGGAGGGAACCCGTCACGTTCTCGGCGTGACGTTCAATTCGTCGAGGAGTCCGAGAACACGTTCCTTGAGCTCGTCGCGGATCGGGCGGATGGCGTCGATGCTCTGGCCCGCGGGATCGTCAAGTGGCCAGTCGAGGTATCGCTTGCCGGGGAAGACGGGGCAGGCGTCCCCGCACCCCATCGATACGACGACGTCTGACGCTCGCACGACCTCGTCAGACCAGGGCTGGGGAAGCTCGACACTGATGTCGATTCCGACCTCCTCCATGGCCTTCACAGCAATCTCGTTGATCGCTTCGGCCGGTTCGGAACCGCCCGAGAACACGTCGACCTGGTCGCCGGCGAGGTGTCGCATCCAACCAGCCGCCATCTGGGATCGACCCGCGTTGTGGACGCAGAGGAACAGGACGCTCGGGTTGAGATCGCTTTCCGTGCTTTCGAGGCGGGTCAGCGCACGGAGCCGATCGCGTGCGATTCGTTCCGCGAGCAATGGAATCCACATGCTGTTCGTGCCTCGCTCGGCCAGCATGTCGGTCGACTCGTGGAGCAGACGTTCGACGGTCTCGGTGTTCACCTGACCTTCGAAGCTGCGTTGGAGCTTGACGGCGGCCTCTCGGATCTGGAGTTGTTCGGCTGGCGTGAGGGTGACCGGCATGGATCCTCCTAGGTACTGATCGTGTGGACGATGGGTTGCGGAAAGAGAAAACGGGCAACGGGCACGGCGGCGAGGCCTGCGATCAACTGGATCGCAACGAACGCGGCCACGGATGCAGGAGCGATACCCGCACCGGCGTCCGTGAGGGTTCGCGCGACGGTGACCACCGGGTTGGCGAAACCCGTCGAGGCGGTTGCGAACACGATTGCGGTCACCCATGCTCCCACGGCGACAGGCACGGCGGCTGCCCGGCCGGTTCGGACGAGCAGGAGAATGACGAGCACGAGCACGAACGTTGCGATCGCTTCCGATGTGATCAGTTCCCAGCCCGTCCGCACATGGTCAGAGACGGAGATGAGTGATCGTCCGAACGAGGCGTTGGCTGCCACCACCCCAGCGACGGCACCGACGCACTGCGCCGCGATGTAGCCGGCAGTCTCGCGTCCGTCGAGCTCGTTCGATCGCCACATCGCGATGCTGACGGACGGGTTGAAGTGGGCGCCCGAGATGACCTGGAGAACGGCGATGGCGGCTCCGAGCGCGAGGCCTACTGCGATTGCCTGGGCGATGAGTTGGCTCGCGGGGTCGGAACCGAGTGTCTCGGCCATGATGGAGGCGCCGACGATCACGAAGAGCAGGATTGCGGTCCCGATTGCTTCACCGACGAGAGGTCTCGGGTTCATGCCGCACCCGTGCGGGCCGCAAGTTCGTCGATCCGGTGACTGAGTTCCTCGAACGCCGACCGGAACGCACCGATCGTCCCGCTGCGCACCGGATCAGGGATCGACCAGTGCAGCTGGCGATCAGCGGTTGGCACATCGTCTTCCCATGCCCGATCGCAGACGCATACGACAACCGCAGGACGATCGGGTAGCCGCTCGAACCCACCAGGCACGGAGGCTGAGATGTCAAGACCGTATTCAGCCGCAACCTTCACCGCTCGAGGGTCGGTGCGAGGGGCTGGTTCGGTGCCAGCGCTCAGGGATGGTTGACCGGTCACGTCCGCCCACAGCGCGGCGGCAAACTGTGATCTGGCTGAGTTGTGTGTGCAAACGAATGCGACGTCACCCTCGGGAAGCAGCGAAGCGTCGGACGTGATCGGGACGTTGGCGTGATTGAGCGTGACATATCGACGTCGTCGATCACCCTCAGAGATGCGGCGTTGAACAAGACCGTGGTCCTCGAGAACATCGAGGTGGTGGGCGAGGAGATTGCTTCTGAGTCCGGTGAGAGCAGCTAGTTCATCGACTGCCATGTCGCCGAGTGCGAGTGTCTCGACCATCAGGAGACGGTGCGGGTCACCGAGTGCGGCGTGTCGGGCAGCCCGAACTTCTATG
>CAYTWC010000099.1:0-7030 GCA_964441975.1 uncultured Acidimicrobiaceae bacterium
TACGTTTCGCGCCTCGAAGCGAACCACGCACCGAGCAGGACGGCACCGGCGCCGGACAGCGCGAGCGGCGAGATCGATTCGTTGAGCACGACCATGCCGAGTGCGATCGCGACTATCGGAACGAAGTAGATGGCGATCGACCCACGGGCGGCGCCAACTCTGCCGACCAGGGTCGCCATCAGCGCAAACGCAGCACCGGTTCCCAGCACCCCCAGCGGGATCATCGCAAGAGCGGAATCCCATGCCCATGTGGACCCGTTCAGCTGCAAGACGCCGTACGGCACGACGATCAAGAGAGCAGCGAGCTGGGCGCGGAAGAGAACCGGAAGTGCCCCGTACGTCTGTTGGAGGGGTACCGCGAGGTTCGTCGACAGCCCGTAGAGGACGACTGCGATGAGCACCAACGCCACGCCGACAGCGTTTGCCGAGGAGTCGGAGATCTCCGGGATCGAGATGGCGATGACACCGATGAAGCCGACGACGATGCCGACGGTTTGTCTCCAACCCGGGAAGGTCCGCAGGAGCACCGTCGCCCATGCCGCGCTTGCGATCGGTACGGCAGCGTTCAGCATCCCCGCAACCGATGAGTCGATCCACTGTTGGGCGATCGGGAAAAGGGTGAGCGGTACCCCGATCCATACGACCCCGAGGAGCAGGATCCGAGGGAGATGCTTGCGGTCGACGTGTTTCCTCGACCTCGGAATCAGGGCGATGGTGGCGGTCCCGAGCGCGACGCGGAGCAACGTGATCACGCCGGGCTGGAACGACTCGAGGCCGACCTCCATGAAGAGGAATGACGAACCCCAGATGACCGCGACAGCGGCGAGGAGCCCCCATTCGATGGCGCCGAACGCCTCGCGGTTCGTACCGGTTGAGGTACTCGGGAGGTTCGACCCCGCGGCGTGCGGTGTGGTCATCCTGCAATCGTACGGCGTCCTTATGTCGTGCGTGACCGCCTGAGGTTCATTCGCCGACGACCGCGGTCGGGACCTTCGGGTCGGCGCGGATCGTTGCTACATTGCCGAAATGCCACGCCTCCCGAGACCGTTCGCTGTTGCCGTCGTGGTCGCCGCGATAGCGGTGGTCGGATGCACGCCCGACGGTGACACCGAACCCTCGTCGACGACGTCCACGTCGACGCTGCCGCTGATCACGACCACGACGCTGGCGCCCGGTCCGTCGGTGACGATTGGCGTCGAGCAGCTCGACTTCGACTTCAACCCGTTCAACGAGTCCCAAAGCGATGCAGAGCGTGTCGTCGGGAATGCGGTCTGGGCGACGATCTATGACATCGATCCCGACACGTGGGAACGGATACCGGATGCGGTCCTCGCACTTCCGAGCCAGGCGCAAGGCGGCGTGGAGGTTCACGACGACGGATCGATGACGGTCCAGTATCAGGTCAACCCGAACGCCCGTTGGAGCGATGGTGTGCCGATCAGTGGCGCGGATCTGGCTTTCACCGCGGAGGTGATGCGCGACCTTGCGCTGGGCGGTAGTTCGACCGTCGACCCCGTGATGGCAACCGTGACCGATGTCGATGCGGCTCAGAACGTCGCGTGGATCAGCTTCAGCGAGACCAGCCTCGCGTTCGAGGACGCGCTGTGGATCATCCTCCCCTCGCACGCGCTCGAGGGGGTCGACATCGACTCAACCGACGGATTCCGGTGGCCGACGGGTGGCCCGTTCGTGGCGGTGTCGGGAACCGCGGGTGCGGAGCTCCGCTCGAACCCGTTCTATTGGAAGGTCGACGAGCAGGGACGCCAGCTCCCACTCATTCAGTCCGTGACCTTCGTTCCCCACCTCGACACGCCGGTTGCCGCGTTCAACGCAGGAGATGTCGATGTGGCGGTACTCGGTGCCTCCTCAGTCGGTGTGTCGCAGGACGCGGCCGGGGCGGAGATCCAGGCGGTCCCGACGCCGGTCCTCGAACACTTGACCTTCAACTTCCGCGACACACGCGAGGCATCGAATCCGGAGTCCCTCAACTCCTCGGAGTCGTTCAGGATCGCGGTCGGACACTCCGTCGATCCGGCGATCTACTCGGACAACGAGCTCGTCTACTTCGAATCGTCACCCCCGGGCGTACTCATGCCGCGCAGCAGTGCTGCGTTCGCGAAATACGTTTACGACGCGACCGAGGCACGAAGTCTGCTCGACCAACTCGAAGCCGCATCGCCGATGTCAGTGGTGACCACGACGGGCAATGGTCAACTGCGCGTCGAGGTGGCCGAGGCCCTCGTACCATCGTTCGATGCGACAGGAATCGACCTAACCCCGGACTTCATCGATTCGGTCGTCTTCTTCGGCGACATCCTGCCGAACGGCACCTTCGACATCGGCATGTGGGCGTGGATCAGCGACGGTGGCTATCAGTCGACAATGGCCCTACTCGAGGCGTTCGACCCGTCCGGATCGACTGATGGCTACAACGGTTGGGGGCAGACGGAGGACTCCGCGAACGACCAGACGGCGCGGTTCTCCGAAATCGTGGACGAGGCACGGTCGGTCACGAGCCGAGACGCCTTTGCTGCACTGGTCGCGGAAGCGGAGGGCATCCTCGCAGACGAACTCCCGATTCTCCCGTTGTTCCAACGAGCCTCCTATGCGGGGGTGTGGGCGAATCGCATCACCGGAGTACGCCACAACGCGACACGTTCGACGTTCACCTGGAATATCGAAACGTGGGAGGACCTCGACGTATCTGAGTAAACCCCTTCACACTATCTGAGTCGAGTGGTATCATATTTATGTATCGGCGTGGTATCATATCGTCCGATACATGAACCAGTCCCAGATGTGTGAAAGGAGTGCAGCGATGGCACGATTCGTAGATCCGTTCGAAGAGATGGATCGCATGCTCGCAGGGGCAGGGAGTCGTTGGCGCGGGGGCGTGATGCCGCTCGACGCCTACGAGAAGGACGGCGAGTACGTACTGAAGTTCGACATTCCCGGCGCGGATCGCGACAAGATCGACGTCGAGGTAGAGGACAGGGTCCTGACCGTCAAAGTGGAGCGTTCGATGGAGGACACGGTCGGAGCGAACTGGATGCTCCGTGAACGTCCCACGGGCGTGCACAGCCGTCAGGTCCGTCTCGGCGACAGCCTCGATTCGAGCTCGGTGAGCGCCGGCTACAACGACGGAACGCTGACGATTTCCATCCCGGTGCGGGAAGAGGCGAAGCCACAGAAGATCGCCATTTCCAGCCGCGAACCGGAGGCGATCGAGGCAAACGTCTCGTAGGCATTGTGGGCAGAGCGCCTGATAACCTCTCGGCTACCCGGAGAGGTGGCCGAGTGGCCGAAGGCGCTCGCCTGCTAAGCGAGTAGGGGGTGTTAAGCCTCCTCGAGGGTTCAAATCCCTCCCTCTCCGCTCACGGAAAGGCACCCGAGAGGGTGCCTTTCTGCATGCTGCAAGACCCACCGACGGTCGTCGTGTTCTCCAGAGGCTGGTGGTTCGTTCGGCTTTCACGACTCGTGGTGGGTGTGCGGACGGGAGGTTCGGTGTGGGAGGTGGTCGATACTCTTGGGTTCAAATCCCTCCCTCTCCGCTCACGGAAAGGCACCCGGAAGGGTGCCTTTCTGCTTGCTGCAGGACCCACCGACGGTCGTTGTGCTCCGGGGGGTTTCTGGTGCGTGTGGGTCGCTTCGCGTCCTCCCTTTAGGGGGGACGGCAGAGGAGCGCCAGCGCGGATGCAGGGGGGCCTGCGAGCCGGCGAGCCTGGAGGGGCTGGACAGCCCCGCTACTACAGCAGAACGCGCGTCTTTGTGGACCAACTTCGTGGTCGCAAGCTCCCCGGCCCCCCCTGACTCGCTCCGCTCGTCCGTCCCCCCTAAAGGGAGGACACGACACGGAACGTGTACCGCGCCCTCGCCGGTCGAACCGGAGTGATGCTGACCTAGGGGCAGGCGCAACAGAGCGGACTGCGTACTTGTACTGTGTACTCGGATATGCGTCTACCGTGACGGGAGCTCGTCGACAGGAGAGGAAATGATTAGCGGAAGTGCTGGCGATGGTGAGACGGTCCGTGAGCCGACGGTGCTCGAGGAACACTTCTACAAGCTCCTCAGCGCTTCTGCGGTGGCGATCGTCGCTCTTGCGACGGTTCTGTATCGCTGGCTGGAAGGGTGGAGCTGGATCGATTCCCTGTACTTCTCGGTTGTGGCTGTGACGACGGTCGGATTCGGTGATCTGGTACCGACGACGGATGCCGCCAAACTTCTGACGGTCGCATACGTACTCGCCGGCATCGGCATCATCACCACATACCTCAACGCCCGTCTGAAACGCAGAAACTATCTCAGGTACGAGAAGCACCACAAGGATTAGCTGCGCTCAACCGACGGATGCCACCCATTCATCGACGATCCGGTTGAGCGTCGGCAGCGGAACAGATCCGGATCCGAGGACGGTGTCATGGAATCCCTTGATGTCGAATCGGTCCCCGAGTTCGGCTTCGGCGTCTCTACGGATGCGGTCGATCTCGAGTCGGCCCATCATGTACGACAACGCCTGTCCCGGTGTCGTCAGGTATCGGTCGATCTCGCCGACGATCTGGTGCATCGACATCGGTGAGTTGTTCCACATGTAGTCGATGCCCTGCTGGCGGGTCCATCCCAGCGCATGCATCCCTGTGTCGACCACGAGACGGCAGGCTCGCATCGAATCGCCCTGGAGCATCCCGACGAGGTCGAGCGGCCCCGAATACAGACCCATCTCCTTCGAGAGGCGCTCCGTATACAGACCCCAACCCTCGGCGTATGCGGCGATGTACTCGTTGCGGCGGAATCCCGGGAGGGCGTCGCCCAACTCCTGGGCGATTGCGATCTGCATGTGATGCCCCGGAATCCCCTCGTGGAACGCGGTTCCTTCGACCTCGGCGTGGCCCCAGGCCGTCGGATCCGACGTGTTCATGAAGAAGGTGCCCGGGCGCGAACCATCCTCGGACGGTGGGAAGTAGTACGCGATCGCACCGTGCTCGGTCTCTTCGATGCCGCAGTCGGACTTCGGGAGTCGCCCGAACCAGTTGGGCATCTCCGCTCGTGCCCGCTCGAACGCCGCTTGACATTGGGCGATGATGTCCTCGCCTCTGGTGTGGGTGATCGATTCGTCCGTCCTCAGGATGTTGTAGATCTCCTGGACATTGTCGGTCCCCACAGCGTCGGGTCCGTATTCGGCGTACTCCTCTTCGAGGCGAGCAATCTGTGCGAGTCCGATCTCGTGGATCTCTCCCGCTTGCATGGGCATGGTTGTGTACCGCTCGATGAGACGGGAATAGACGAGGTCGCCGTCGGGCAACGCCCACAGGCCGGCACGGTCATCGGGACGGGCGACGGGAGCGATCACGTCGGCGAGGAGGTCGCGGTAGCGACCGAGCGCCGGGCGGACAACATCGGTGACGACCGCGGCCGCCCGATCTGCCCACTCGTCCCGGTCGGTGTTGGAGAAGTCGGACGGGAGCGTTGCCTTGAGCATCGTGTCGTCCGAGACAGGTGTCTCCAGCCACTTGTCGATCTGCTCGATCGTCGAGGAAACGGCGAAGTCGGCGTTCACGCGTCCGGACTCGACGCCTTCACGAAGTCGCTCGATGCTCTGGTCCACCATCCGGGCGAACCCGATGTACTTGTCGATCATCGCGTCCGCATGTTGCGGCGTTTCGAGCGTGAGGCGTGGGACGATCATGTGGATGGCTGCCTGGAAACCGAAGATCGGATCGATGCCGAACTCTTCTTGTCGGGTTTCGAGGACGGCGGCTTCCGTTCCGGCGAAATACATGAGGACCTCGCGGGTCGTCTGCTCGTCCGGTTCGAGGGTTTCGGGTGCGATCTCCCCTGCACGAGATGCGATCGAGCGGTAGGTGAGGATCTTGGCGTCCTCGGATGCTCGGGAGGCGTCCTCGAATTGGTCGATGTGGCGGAAGTCGCCGAGGAAGTGTGCTTCGGTCGGGTTGGTACGGAGCTTGTACTCCCAATATTCGTTGGCAAGATCTGCGAGTACCGAGTTCAACGTTCCTCCTGTGATGCGATTGCGTCGCACACTATTGCGAGTTGCAGTTTCATGCGTCACAGATCGCCGATCGCCAGCACGGAGCTGAAGGTCCACGCCGGCGTCGGAAGGGCGCAGTTATCGTTCGCCGAGAGCGGTTCCTTGGCAATCCGCGTCGGAGATGTCGCAGAACTCGAGCCAGCGGGAGAAGGTCGAGCCATCGGGTTCGACAGAGTCGAGATCGATGATGGTGACGCGTTTGGGGGCTGTGACCCCGCAGTCGCCGTAGATCGCAGGGTTCGTGAAGGCAAGCAACCCGACCGTGAAGCCTGGCTCAAGCGGTGACGGCGCGCCGACACCGTCCGTTCCGCACACCGTGTATTCGACGATTCCCTTCGTCTTCGTGAGAGACTGTTGCATGCCCGCTTCCGTGATCGTGACGGAATCGCCTGCGATCTCCATCGATGCTTCCGGAACCGCATCGTCTGAGGAGCCGTACGCGACATAGGAGCCATCCTCGATTGCGGCGGGGCTGGATGTACCGCATGCTGTCACGCCGAGCGTCAACATGCCTGCGAGCGTTGCCAAGATGAGCTTGTTTCCCAGGATGGTCGACCTCCCTAGCGATCTTCAACGTGAGCCTATCGAATGCGACACCCAATGTCGCTTCCGTCGGAAGTAATCGGGCTGAATGTGCTATCGTCCCGCCATGGTCAACGACCCTCAATCCGGTGTCCGGCCCCTCCCGGTCGGTGTGGGTCTTCTCAGTAGACGCTCACTCGTCGGCGGGATCACCGTTCTCGGAATCGCCCTCGTATTCATCCTTGGGATTCCTCTCGTGAATTCACTGGTTCCAGGCGAGAACGAATTTACGGCAGGTGAGCCGTATGTCGTGGGAGGCACGATTCAGATCACACCGGCGGATGGGTGGGCACTTGATGAAAGCAGCAGTGAACTGTTCACCACGTTCACCAGATCCGGTGCCAGCCTTGTGATCATCGGCGCGGTGGAAGATGACCGGACAGCCGAAGAAATGGCACTAAC
>CAYTWC010000100.1:0-4607 GCA_964441975.1 uncultured Acidimicrobiaceae bacterium
ATCTCCACACGGCCCGATCGTCGAGTTTCGGATCGTGACGTTCGAGGAGTTGGATATCACGACGCACGCACCATTGGGATTCGTGATGTGCAGGTTCTCGATGACGACGTTCGATCGCCCAGAGACCCTGACCTGTCCGGAGGACTGCCGCGGTGGTGGCGCTTCTATACCGGGAACACCGACCACGCCACTCGGGACCGTTGTCACACCGCTCGCGGCGACCGCCCGACGGTACTTTCCGACGTTCAACGAATAGCTCGCTGCGCCCGACCGATGGTGGTTGTTCAGGTAGAGCGTCCCGTTCGAATAGCGATAGACACCGATTGTGTCGTCGCCGTCACCGTCCCAGTCACCTGCGAGAACCTGGTCTCCCGATCCACCGAAGTAGTACGAGTCACTGACCGTTCCCGAAGTTCTGCTGTTCGTGAAGGCGACCAAGCCGGTTGACGGACGGAAGATGCCGACCGTGTCCACCCCGTCACCATCGAAGTCGCCCACGACGGGGACGTCTCCGAACCCTCCGAAGTGGAACGAAACGTCAGCGATCGGTGCGCCGAGCTTGTAGCTCAAATAGAACTTCGCTTCTGACGGGCGGTAGATGCTCACCGTGTCACAGCCGTTGCCGTTGAAGTCGCCGACGATCGGTACGTCGATGGGATTGCCGAAAATGTATTGGCTGTCTGCAACGCCCTGCGTGTTCGTATTGCGAAGGTACACAAGACCCGTCGAGCGGCGATACATGCCCGGTGTTTGCTCACCGTCGCAGTTCCAGTCGCCCATCAGGGGCTCGTCGCCCGGGTTGCCGTAGTAGAAGCGCCCGATCAACGAGGACGGACGCAGGTCTTGGTACAGGTTGAATACTGCGTGCGTGTCGACGAAGGCAACCGTGTCGCAATCGGAACCGGTGCATGTCTCGGCGGCGTCGGCGCGGTCGGCCATCAGGATCGTGATGGCGACGGCGGCGATGGCGAGAAGTGCAAACCTCACGGCCCGGCTGCGCAGGAGCGTGCTGACTGTATCGGAAAGTGAAAACATGGTGGTGGGTCCTGGTCGACGGAGTGGATCAACGCTCGTCAATGGGGCGCCTTCGTGATCGATGTCGGGTCGAGGTTGGTCCCGCCCAGACCGACCGACATCCGGACAGTCCGGTGCCTACATATTCAGTTGCCATCCGGACGTTGGATCGTGCGTTGATGACTAGCTCGTTTGCGAGCTCTTCGGATGACTCCTTTTCGAGATTATCACCTTGACCATTTATGCACATTTGGATTCTTCGCGTTCTCGTGTTTCGCCTGCAATCGACCGGGAAAGGTCCCGCTGGCTCGCGTACAACCGCCACCCGGTTGCCCCGCCCACTCCGTCGTCGCCGACGTGTGGGCGGGACAGCACCTGTGGCATCGCCATCCGATCCCCTAGAAGATTCCCGGACCGATCGATGCACTCCAGTTGTTGTCATGGACGGATACGTTGCTGCATCCGCCGCCGTGCCACCAGGCGTTCGAGTAGCCGCCCGCTGCGGTCCACTGCACCTGGTTGCCCGACACCTCGATGTCGTCGCACGCAGAGCCGTACTGGTTCCACACATACAGCCCGACGTTCGACCACGAGAGGGAGGCCGAGTAGATCTGGTTGTTCCGGATCTTGACATGGGCACCCGACGCCACACCGATCCCGACCTGACCAGGATTCACGAGGACGTTGCCTTCGACGATCTGGTGTTGTCCGCCGCCGTCTCCGAGCATGATCCCGGACCCGGAGTTCGACGGTCCGCCGTTACGGAGGTGATTACCGACAATGCGGATGGGTGACGACGAAGTGCCGTTCGACTTGTACACCGAGATCAGATCCTCGGCATTGGAACCGCCGAGCTCGTTCTGACCGCGGTTGCCTGATATCGACGAGCCTGCACCGTTCACCTTGTCGAACTGGACAAAGTTGCGCCCCGCGTTCACGAAGGCATTGCCGTCGACAGCTATCGAGTCTGAGCGATGTACAAGCACACCGTTGTTCGTGTTCGTGATGTAGTTGCCTGACACGGTTGCCGTGTCCACATCGGACAGGTAGACAGCGTCGTCACCACACGGCCCGATCGTCGAGTTGCGAATGGTCACATTGGTCGAATTCGTGACAGTCACACATGCGCCGCCGGGATTCGAGATGTGCAGGTTCTCGATGACGACGTTGGAGCGACCGTTGATGTCGATCGGCCCACTCGCTTGGCGATCGGGTGGAGTCCCGAAACCAGGAACCGACGGGACACCCGGACTTGGGCTCGGAGTGGGTGCCGGACTCGGACTCGGACTTGGAGTCGGCGCAGGGGCAGGCTCTGGAATCGGATCCGGATCGAACTTCGGTCCGTTCACCGACCCACGGTCAAGGTTGGAAACCGGCACGACCGTCACTCCCCGACCGACGAAGAGCGAGCCCGTGCCTGTTCCCGTTGAGTTCGAGTTGCGGTAGTAGAACATGCCGTTCGAGGGTCGGTACGCGCCAACCGTATCGACCCCGTCGCCGTCCCAGTCACCGGAGACGATTTGGTCACCCGGATTTCCGAACCTGACAGGAGAGACCGGTGCTCCCGTCGTCGATGTCGCGAGGTAGACGACGCCGATCGGATCGCGGTGCAAGCCGATCGTATCGATGCCGTTCCCGTTGAAGTCTCCAGCGAAGGATCGATCGCCCGGGTTCCCGAACTCGAACTCGATCTCCGCGATTCCCATCTTGGCGACGTTCTTCAAGTACGCGGTCGCTCTGTGGGACCGGTAGACGGACACGGTGTCACAACCATTTCCGTTGAAGTCCCCAGCGATCGCGCGATCGCCCGGGTTTCCGAAGAGAAACTCGATGTCCGCGACCCCGGAGGAGTGAGAGTTGCGGAGATACACACCTCCGGTTGAGAGGCGGTACACACCGGGCGTTTCATCGCCGTCACAGTCCCAATCCCCCATCAGAGGGACGTCGCCCGGTGCACCGAAATCGTATTCGATGGTGCGGGCATCGGCTGAAACATCTGAAAGAACGGTGAAGTGCCCTTGGGCATTGACCAGGGCGATCGTGTCACGATCCTTGGCCGCCGCTTCCGAGGGCGGAACGCCTACCGCAACGACAGCTGATGCGACAAGCGCTACGGCGATGGCGATTCGCCGAAACCGTCGTGGGCTGTCTCCGGTCGTCGCTGCGGACAGCGTGGTGGCGCGCGTTGATGGGTGGTTTATGTGGCTCATGGGAAGCCTCCTCAATCCGCTTCCCATCGAAATCGGTAGGCCGATAGACCTACTTGAGGGAATCATTCGCGTTTGTTCAGAGGGACTAGTCACACGGTCTGATGCTGCCTTCCAAGGTCTCCCGGGCCCGATTCCGCAGTGGACCAACGGCTTTCGAGACGGATCACTTCATGAGTGGTGTCGATATTCCGATACGATTCAGAGGACCGAAATGATCCTCGGCATCGGCTGTGGACTGGCCGCAACAGGATGGAAAGAGCGACGCCAGTGGAAGAGGAAGTTCTGCCAGAGCCACGCGACTCCGAGAGCCCCCGTACTGCTCGACGGTTGCCCGCTGGCATAATGGATGCAGCATTTGCGAGCCTGGCCACCTTCGGCGCCGGCCTGAGTGCTGTCACCCTGTTCGGTGATGTCGATCGTGGTGTGTACGCGTTGTTCTTCGCCGCGTTCGGACTCGGAGTCGTCCTGCCATGGGATCTGATCCTGATTCCCGCCGAGGTGAACGCCGTGTCCTACGCCGTCAAGGACCGCATGCGTCGCGCTCCCGACACGCTGAAGATCGGGCTACGTGCCTCCATCGTCGGATCGGTTTCCATCGTCATCGCCGCGATGATCGCGCGAACCATGACCGATTCCGGCGTGCTGTGGGGGCTCGCCATCACGGCGATCATCACGACGATTCTGTCGCCGCTCCAGGACCACATGCGGCGGCTGCTGCACATCTCGGAGATGTCGTGGAAGGCTGCGACGGTGTCGATTGTCCAGTTCTCGTTCGTCGTGTTGAGCCTGGGTGTCATGTATCTACTCGACGCTCCTGTGGCGATCATGCCGTTCGGGTCGCTGGCGATCGCAAACGCCGTGTCGCTCAGCACCGGATTGATCCTTGGCGACGTCTTTCGGCAGAAACGCCTCGACGATCCACTGCGGTTCAGGGATCTCGCACGCGACGGCAAGTGGCTGTTGGCACAGGCGCTCATTCCGTCGCTGGCTCATTTTGCCGTCGCAACGATCATCGCCGCGCTTGCAGGAGCGGCAGTGCTCGGCTACACCGAGGCAGCGAGGTTGGTCGCTCAGCCGGTGCTCGTGTTCGCGACGGGCCTCACAGCGGTCCTGGCACCGAAGGCGATGCGTGCGGCTATGGATATGGATCTCACATGGGCCAGGCGAACGCGGCGGATATACCAATCCCTCGCGTTCCTCGCAGGCATCGCGTACCTTCTCGTCGCGTCGACCGAGTGGATCGGCAATCCGATGCCATACATCGTTCCCGCTGCGTACGTCGTTCCGTGGTTGGTTGCGGCGATCATCATCGGCAACATGACGACCGCCGCGCTGTATCTCGACACGAACGAACTGCTCGGTGCCAAGAAGGCGAAGTCGATG
>CAYTWC010000100.1:4617-6991 GCA_964441975.1 uncultured Acidimicrobiaceae bacterium
GCTGAGCCCGATTCTGATTCTCGTCGCGTTTACGGCGGGTACGACCGGCGGCTTCGCGAGGCCGTTCGGAACCTATGTACGCAACACGTTCCAGCTGGTGTGGTACCGCTCGCTGCTGGCGAACCATTACAAATCGGGAACGCAACCGGTCGGGAGGGCCGGCGTGACCTCCGAGGTCGGCTGATCGATCCTCTTGCAGGATCAGCCGACGAACGACAGCTCGCCTGTCGGGGCGAATTCGCTGTGGTTGCTCCAGCCTGAGATCATGAAGACCGTGAGCAGGGCGTGGTGGAGCATCGTTCTCGACCCGATTCGGTCAAGCCACTTGTGGATCATCTGTAGCCCGTCCGCATCCCAGAGCGGTGACGCGTCGATTTCGGCCCGCACGAAGTCCATGTTGTGACTGATGAACTCTGCCCCGTCGAATACGAAGTAGTGCTTTCCGACGGCGGCTGAGTCGTAGTCCAGATATCGAAGCAACATCTTGCTCAGCAGGAGCTTGTTCTTTCCGGTCTCGCGGTCGAACCTGTCCGCCTCGGGAAGATGGAAGTAGTACTCCACGAGGTCGTCGTCGCACCAGGGAAGGGACGATCCCATACCGATCGCACCCGCAGCCAGTTTTTGTTTGAGGAGTACTTGACCGGCGTGGATATGACGTCGAAGGACCACATGGAACATGTCGAACGTGTCAAGGTGCGCCACGGAGTCGCTCACATCGTTCCAATACGCATTCATGTCGACCGAATCGCTCCGCAAACGCCGTACATGCCGCATCCGCAGGTTCCGGCCCGGCATCGTCGCCTCCGTCCGACTCCGCGCGAGGTAGTTGAGTGGCGAGTCGACCGGAGCCACCGCCCGGACGGCTGACGCAACCGTGCGGTTCCGGATGCGGTACCGCTGCTTGCGCACCGATCCAGGCGACGTCGGGTAGTTCATGTAGTTGTCGTTGCCACCGCCGTCGAGCACGGCGCCCCGCGGGTCCGACACAGCCGCTGTCGCAAAGATGTATGGAATCTGCGACAGGTCGACGCCCGGCAGCGGGGCTCGCTCGAAGAATCGCGTCAACGTGTCTGCGACCTTCGAGCGGTCGGTGGGAACCTCGATCACCTCATGCGAGAGACCGAGCCGGCGACAGATGTCGGCTGCGACGGGCGGTTCGGGATCACCAGGCCCGGATCGGTACGTGATGCAGGGAATATGCGTCAAACCTGCCTCGGCGAGGGCGAGAGCGACCGACGGAGAATCCATCCCCGAGCTCAACATGAGGAAACCCTCCGAACCGTGGTCACGGACCTGCCGCTCCGTCGCGGCGGTGAGTAGCTCGAACAGTCGCTCCTCGCTTGCCACACCGTCCTGTCGTGACAGCTCCGGCATCCACGGGAACGCAAAGTCGAATGTTGCTTCCAGCCGACCGTCCACCGACCGAACGGTCACGGTGTCCCCGATCGAGATCAGGTGCACGTCGCGATAGAGCGTGTGGGGAATCGGGACAATCGCATTGTGGAGGAGCGACGACAGGCCGAAGTTGCTGACGGCGAGCGGACGACCGCGGGCTGCGAGGTGCCTACCCAGTTCTGTGAGGTCGTCCGCAAGCACGAACTCGCCGCCCTCATGCGAGAGGTAGAGGTCTTTGAGAACCGTACGATCCCCCGTGATGGTGACGGTCTGACCCTTTCTCGACACGAATGCTGACCACTCCAATGGAACATCGAGTGATCCGAACTCGGCGGCAGGACTATGGAGAATCATCGGTGTACCCATCGGGACGCGTCGGCAGCGCAACTACACGCAGGTTCGCTCCAAATGTAGTTCCCGCACGACGTTGTGCGTCGTCGTACCGGGCGATCCGAATGCTCACCCGCCCGGATTCCGGAAGTGGGGTCCCGGTCACGACGGGACGTCGGTCGTCCGCGACGAGTACTCGACGGTCGACGGCAACGGGACAAGGTCGCGATTTCGTGCAACCTTCTCGGTCCATATCGCGTGCGTGATGGCGTTCCACGTGACCGGGGATGGCGAATCCACGACCGAGCTGCGTTTTGACGCCGGAACAAAGTCGGGGACGTCGTACCGGCTCCAGACATCACTGAGCGGGCCGCTCGTGTAGTACCGGTCAAACGGAAGACCCGTTGCATTCTTGCGCTGGTTCACCGGGTACTCCGGAACGCGGTCGGCGAGCATCTCCTTGAGAACCCACTTGCCTGCAAGACCTTTGACATACCGCTTCTCGGCCGGAGCCTGCCGAAGAGCGTCGATGACACTCGCATGGACGTACGGCTGGACGGACCGTTTGGCGGCAGCCTGAGCCGAATGCCGATCGAGAGATGCAAGATCCGACATCGTGTGACGCCACCTGATGATCTCCATGTGGCTG
>CAYTWC010000101.1:0-6907 GCA_964441975.1 uncultured Acidimicrobiaceae bacterium
ATGAGCAGGTTGCCTGTCGTCGTCGTCCTCGGTCGCCCTAACGTCGGTAAGTCCACGTTGGTCAACCGGATGGTCGGGAGAAAGTTCGCAGTCGTAGACGAGCTCGCCGGGGTGACACGCGATCGCCGCCAGTTCGATGCGGAGTGGAACGGCCACAAGTTCCACGTGATGGATACCGGAGGCTGGGAGGCCAGACCCGGGGAGCAGCTCACTGCTGACATCCGTCAACAGGCAGAGATCGCCGTCGACACGGCGGACGTCGTCGTGTTCGTCGCCGACGCTACAACCGAGCTGACGGATGACGATGTCGGTGTCGCGCGCATTCTTCAGAAGTCAGGCATTCCCCATCTGTTCGCAGCGAACAAGGCAGACGCGCCTGCAGTCGAGTCCGAGCTGACACACCTGTGGGGTCTCGGTCTCGGTGAGCCCATTCCGATCTCCGCACTGCACGGGCGCCATACCGGTGATCTCCTCGACCGCATCGTCGAACTGTTGCCCGATGACCTCGAAGGGGAACCCGATCCAGAAGCCGTCGCTCGCCTCGCAATCGTCGGTCGACCCAACGTCGGCAAGTCCACCCTGCTCAACCGACTCGCTGGTGAGGACAGGGTCCTGGTCTCGGATGTGCCGGGAACGACGCGCGACCCGATCAACCTCACGGTCGACATCGATGGAGAACCGTTCGAGATCATCGACACCGCCGGAATCAAGCGGAGGACGAAGATCACCGACGACGTCGACTACTACGCGGTACTGCGCGCCCACGATGTGATCCGTCGGGCGGATGTGGTGTTGTTCGTCATCGACGGACAGCGCGGTGCCACACATCAGGAGCAGCGGTTGGCAGAGGAGATCGTCCACGCCGGAAAAGGGCTCGTGCTCGTCCTCAACAAGTGGGATGAGCTCACAGAGGACGAACGGCTGCACACCGAGGATTCCGTTGCAGACCGGCTTGCCTTCGTCGATTGGGCGCCGATTCTCCGCATGTCGGCGCTCACAGGCGCCCGCACCCACCGACTGCCGCACTACATCAGAACCGTGCTCGAGCATCGACGTCAACACGTTCCCGCTCCTGAGGTGAATCGGCTCGTGCGCAGACTTCAGGAGGCGCATCCTCCGCCTGTCCGCAAAGGACGACGCGCCAAGATCCTGTACGCGGTACAAGCCGAAACGGAGCCACCGACGTTCGTGCTGTTCGTTCGGGGCGGTGAATTGGGGCCGGACTATCTGCGGTTCATAGAAAACCAACTCCGCGACACCTACGATTTCACCGGTACGCCGATTCGGATCCGCACGAGAAACAGGCACTGATGGACAAACGCCTCGAGGAAGCAACGAACAAGGCGCTCGGGGGCGGGCCCGCCAAGTACCACGAGAAGCTGGTCACCCAGAAGAAGCTGTTCGTCCGCGATCGGATCTCGCTGCTCGTCGACGAAGACTCGTTCGTCGAAGACGGACTGCTGTCGAGGAACGACGACGACGCCCTCGCCGCGGACGGAGTCGTCACGGGTCGTGCAAGAGTCGACGGACGTCCCGTAGCGATCATCGCAAACGATCCCACGGTCAAGGCCGGATCGTGGGGCAGGATCACGGTCGAAAAGATGATCCGCATCCTTGAAGCTGCCTACGACGAGATGCTGCCGGTCTTCTACCTCGTCGACTCCGCAGGAGCCCGCATCACCGACCAGATCGATCTGTTCCCCGGGCGACGCGGTGCAGGCAAGATCTTCTACAACCAGATCAGGCTCTCTGGTCGTGTGCCGCAGATCTGCTGTCTCTTCGGACCTTCTGCCGCTGGCGGAGCGTACATTCCGTCGTTCTGCGATGTCGTCGTCATGGTCGAGGGCAACGCGTCGATGTACCTCGGATCGCCACGTATGGCCCAGATGGTCGTTGGGGAGACGACCACGCTCGAGGCAATGGGCGGAGCGCGGATGCACTGCGAGACCTCCGGATGCGGAGATGCGCTTGTGTCCTCGGATGAGGAAGCGATCGACTGGGCGAGGGCCTACTTCTCGTACCTACCGGATCACTACCGCGTCCGACCGAACGTGTACGACGCCGCACTTCCCGCACCCGGCAGCGAGATAGGGCAGGTGCTTCCCGACGACCCGTCCGCTCCGTATGACATGCATGCATTCATCAACGGCCTGGTCGACGAGGATTCATTCTTCCCCATCAAGGATCTCTTTGCGCGCGAGCTCATCACCGGTTTTGCACGACTGTCGGGCGAACCCGTCGGGATCGTCGCGTCCCAGCCAGCCCACCTCGGGGGTGTGCTCTTCGTCGACTCTGCCGACAAGGCATCGCGGTTCATGTGGCTGTGCGATGCGTTCAACATCCCGCTGTTGTTCCTCGCCGATGTCCCTGGATTCATGATCGGGAGCCAAGTCGAGGCGCAGGGCATCATCCGACACGGTGCGAAGATGTTGACCGCCATGGCCGAGTCGACCGTCCCCAGGATCTCGGTCATCGTCCGCAAGGCCTATGGCGCCGGCTTGTACGCCTTCTCCGGTCCCGGCTTGCGTCCCGAAGCAACAATCGCCCTTCCGACGGCCGAGATCGCCGTCATGGGACCCGAGGCGGCTGTCAACGCTGTCTACTTCAACGTGATCGAGAGCCTTGACGAACCCGAGCGCTCGACCTTCATCGAAGAAAAGCGAACCGAATACGCAGAAGACGTGGACCTGTATCGCCTGGCAGCCGAGGACGTGGTCGATGCGGTCATCGAACCGACAGCTTTGCGCAGTGAGCTGATCAGGCGGTTTGCGATCGCCCGACGCAAGGATCGGGTGTTCTCCGGCCGTAGGCACGGCGTGCCACCGGTATGACCTCGGACCCCGAAAGGGATTCAGAACCCGTCGATTCTTCCGATGAATCTGATGATGATCCTGGTTGGCCGATTTCGTTCCTGCTCCTCGTCGGAGCTGGCGCTCTGTACCTCGTCGTTCGCGTCATCCAGTTGGTGCGGGACCTCGTGACGTGAACCGCTTCCCCGCCATACTCGGTGTCGCCGCCTTGGTGTTCGCCGGTTGTGGGGGAGGAGCAGAACCTGCGACCCCCGAGTATGTGGTCGATCAAGACATCGGCGCGTATTTCGAGGCTGAGCAGGCCGAGGGGACCATCGTCCTCCAGGAAATCGGTTCCGGAGAACCTCCGATCGTGTACGACCTCGCGAATGCAAAGGCGGACTTCCCACCGGCCGAGACGTTCAAGGTCATCGCCACCCTCGTATTCAGGGAGTCGGGGACGCTCGAGTCCCTCGACACTGAGGTCGAGTGGGACGGTGAGGGTCCCGACGTACCGCCGTGGAATCGGACCCACACGCTCCGGAGCGCCATGGAGTCCGAGTCGGAATGGTTCTACGCCCAGCTGACCGATGAACTCGGCATCGACCCGATGGAAGTGTGGATCAACCGCGCCGACTTCGGCAACGCAAACATCCGTGGAAGCTTGCGCGGGTCCTACTGGGTCGACGGAACGCTGCTCATCGATGCGATGCACCAAGCAGCGTTCATGGCAGACCTGTTCAGCGACGATCCGACATTCGATCGCTACGCCGCGTTCGATGTGAAGGAGCTCATGCACGTCGAACAGACGGACGACTGGACCTTCACGTGGTTCACCGGTACGGACACGACCGCCACCGATCCGCTCGGTTGGCTGGTCGGTGCGATCAACACCGAGGACACTGACTGGGCCGTCGGGATGCACATCCGGATCCCGCCCGACGCACCGATCGACCTCGACAAACGGAAACGTCTCACGCTTGCGGTCCTCGAGGGGCAGGGAATCATCGAACCTGTCGGCGAGTGAGACTCGCGTCGTCCTAACCTGCACCCGATACGGGCTGTAGCGCAGCCAGGCAGCGCACCGGTCTGGGGGACCGGGGGTCGCCGGTTCAAATCCGGCCAGCCCGACCGTAGACGAGTTTCGGACGGCCGGCGTGGAGATGCAGCCACCGCGCGATGTCGTAAACCGACGGTCCGACGCGGTGGGAGCGAACCGCTAGGCCCGGTTCCTGCGACCGATGAAGGCTCCGATCGCGGCGAATACCAGACCGACGGCGACGAACGACACCGCGAGCACGGGCGTCGACCTGTCGGTGGCGATGCTCCAGATCCAGACGGCTGCGCCGACAATGGCGAATCCGAGCCCGGTTGTCACGAACGCCGGTGGTGTTCTGGTGGACTGCTTCGGCTGCTGACTGTCGTCCATCTCGACTCCGATCAGGTGAACCGAATCGTACCGGAACACGGCAAAGGCGTGTGACACAAGCGCGGTCGACATCGGGAGAGTTGAGTAGCCTGCCCCCATGGACCTCGACCATCTCTATCGCGAAACCGCCCACTGGGACGACAGCGTGGCCTTCTGGGAGCGGCTCGGATTCGCATTCGCAGAACAATGGGGGAGCGAACCACACCGTGCAGGGAGACTCGTGAACGGCAACACCTCGATCGTGCTTGCCGAATCACCCCATGAACCGGGAGCGAGCACGTTCGTCGCCACCGACGACCTCGAAGCCATCGCATCGGCGCTCGACAGCCCTATCGTTGATACCCATTGGGGCACCCGTATGGTGAGCGCCACAGATCCCGACGGTCGGATCTACAACTTCGAGCCAAGGAGCGAATCACCATGAAACTGACATCAGCGATGCTGGCTGATTCGGCCCAGGTCCAGGCTGGCAAACTCTTCGTACTCGGCGGTGGGTTCGACACGATCTCTGTCCGCGCGCTGCCAGCAACCCACCGAAGCCTTTCCCTCGCAATGGTTGCCGAGGTCGAGCCTGACGAACGCCAACGCGACCTCGAGCTGTCGATCACACTCGTCGACGAGGACGGCGCCGAACTCGGTGTCAAGGCGAACGGACGACTCCGCGTCGGCACGCCGCCGAACCTGCCTCCCGGTGCGTCGAGCGTCATACCGATCGTCAGCCCATTCCACAACGTTACGTTCCCCGAAGCCAAGGGCTACGCGTTCCTCGTCAGCCTCAACGGCGAGGAACTCGCGCGAGTCCGTTTCCGGGTGGTCAAGGTCGCTTGATCAAGGACCTGTTCAACGTCCCCAATTCGATATCGCTGATTCGGCTCGCGCTCATCCCGATCTTCGTATGGATGGTCGTGGACGCCAACTACGGGTGGGCAGGTGTGCTCCTCGGCTTCATCGGGGGGACCGACTGGGTCGACGGGTATCTGGCTCGACGCCTCAACCAGGTCACCGAAGTCGGCAAGCTTCTCGACCCGGTCGCCGACCGGCTCGCAGTCTTCGTCGCTGTCGTGGCGGGTCTCGTGTCGGGAGTCCTTCCTGCTGCCTTCGCCTGGGCACTGCTCATCCGAGAAGGACTGATCGGCCTCGGTGCGTTGTATGGGTGGATGAACGGCGTCACCAAGTTGGACGTCCGCTACATCGGCAAGGTGGCCACGTTCGCCGTCTACTTCGCCGTTGCAGCGTTCTACATCGGCGAAGGATTCGACTGGGGATGGGCAGTCCTGACCGCTCTCGTGGTCGGGATTCCCGGCCTGGTTCTCTACTACGTGGTCGGCTTCCAGTACCTCGGAGACATGCGCAAGGCGATCAACGCGGCGTCGTAGCCCAACAGACCGCGGCTAGGGTTCGTGTTCCGGCTGCCGGATGAAGCGATTGAACAGGAGACCACGTGAACCATCCTGATGACCTGAAGTACGCACGCAACCACGAATGGGTTCGTACCGACGGCAACACCATCCGAATGGGGATTTCTGACTTCGCACAGGACGCCCTCGGCGATGTCGTATACGTCGAACTCCCGGAGGCGGGAGCGACGGTGGCGGCCGGCGCCGCGTTTGCGGAGGTCGAATCCACGAAATCGGTCTCCGATGTCTATGCACCCGTGTCGGGGACGGTCTCGGCGATCAACCATGCTCTCGTCGATGCCCCTGAACTCGTCAACTCCGACCCCTATGGGGAGGGCTGGTTCGCCGAGATCGACATGAGTGATCCCTCTGAACTCGACTCCCTCATGGACGTGACTGCCTATCAGGCGCATATCTCGTAGATCTTGGGTCTTGGATCCTGGATCCTGGATCTTGGATCTTGGATCTTGGATGGCGAACCCAATGGGTTCGGCAGATCCTGCAACGTTCGACCACAACTTGAGGGTTTGCGGGTAGCATGAACCCATGGTTGAACACGACGCGTCACACGGCGCTGAAGACGAGCCGAACAAGGGTCCGTCGATCGAGCAGGAACCCACGATGTCCTGGGAACCGGCACCGTCCGACGGCGAGGGCTCCGGGAGCAAGGTCACCGGTGCCTTTGCGTGGGCGTTGACGGTCGAAACAGGACCGCAGGCGGGGTTGACGTATGTCCTCGGACCCGGAAACACGGTCGCAGGGCGAGGCGGCGAGTGCGCCATATTCCTGGCAGACGTCACTGTCTCACGGGAACATGCCCGATTCTCGGTGGATGCAAGTGGGCTCTCCGTCACCGATCTCGCGTCGACCAATGGCACATATGTCAACGGCTCGCGCCACGAGGCTGGCAAGCTGTCCGAGGGCGACGAACTCATGATCGGGAAGTTCCACCTGAAGGTGTCCAGGGGCCATGGCTGAACTCAGGGCGGTCGGCAGCCCCAAACAACGGACCCACACAATCGGCGAGGTCATCAACCTGCTTCGTGACGACTTCCCCGACGTATCGGTCTCCAAACTCCGGTTTCTCGAATCCAAGGGGCTCGTGAAACCGGACCGCTCATCGTCGGGATACCGGGTCTTCACCGAAGACGATGTTCGGCGGATCCGGTTCGTCCTCTCCGAACAACGGGATCACTACCTGCCGCTCAAAGTCATCAAATCCAAACTCACGGCATGGGAGCACGGTGAGGAGTCGCCGGTTGCACCCGACAAGGGGGCGCCGCCCGAGGCGT
>CAYTWC010000102.1:0-5626 GCA_964441975.1 uncultured Acidimicrobiaceae bacterium
GAGCGTCTACTGATCGCGCGAGGTTACGCGGCACTGTCAGTTCGGGTCGTGGCGGCTGAGGCAGGCGTCAACCACGGACTCGTGCGCTACTACTTCGGCACGCTCGACAACCTGCTCTTGGAGACGCTCAAGACGCACAGCGAGATGCTGTTCGCACGACAGCAGGCAATGTACGAACAGGACATCCCGTTCATCGAGAAGTGGCAGACCGCAATGCGGTACCTGAACGACGACGACCGCGGCTACAGCAAGATGTGGCTTGAGCTCCAGGCAATGGCGTGGAACAAGCCCGCGATGCGAGAGCACCTCCAGACCCTCGACGAGGGTTGGCGCAGCATCCTCAGGACTGCGTTCACCGAGGCGGCGGCGGAGTACGGCCTCGACCAGGATCAGTTCCCAATCGAGGCGGTGGTGTCGCTCGTCATGACGTTCAATCTCGGCTATCAGCTCGAGGCGACGAACGGCATCGACACCGGCCACACAGAACTCCTAGACATGATCGCTGGCTGGCTCGAGTCCCGGGCGGTGGAGGCAGGACGATGAGAGCGCGCTACCCCGATGTGTCAGGAGTGGTGGACGTCGACGGAGTGGAGATCGCATACGACGTCTACGAGAACGACGCTCCGACCATCGTGCTGATGCCCACCTGGGCGATCATCCATTCACGACACTGGAAGATGCAGATCCCGTACCTCGCTCGTCTCTACCGCGTCATCACATGGGATGGCCCGGGGAATGGCCGGTCGTCTCGTCCGACCGACCCCGACGCTTACTCGCTGTCGAACGACATGCGCTACTTCGAGGCAGTATTGGATGCAACCTCCAGCGCGTCGGCCTCGGTCGCGGGTTTGTCGTGGGGTGGCGTACGGGCGATCGTGGCCGCGGCGATGCTCCCCTCGCTGATCGACTCCGTTGTCGCCATTGCGGCGCCGAACTTGTGGGGCGATCCCGCTCCGGGTCGCGAGTCGGTCGCACAAGACATGTTTGCGCCGCCGCCTGACGACCCGGTCGGCTGGCAGAAACACAACCTCGAATACTGGCGAAAGGACTGGACAGACTTCTGTGCGTTCTTCCACGCCGAGGTCGCCAACGATCCCCACTCAACCAAGCTCATCGACGACCTGACTGCCTGGTCACAGGAAACCGACGGCGAAACGATCGGCACCGAACGCAGATCGGAGCTCGGGCTCCCGGACGATATCCGGGACCGCATCGAAGCCATCTGCGTACCGACGACGGTGGTCAGCGGAACCCGCGACGCGATCATCCCGCACAAGCACGCCGAACTGTGGACTGAGATGATTCCCGGTGCTCAGCTCCACACGTTCGAGGGCGCTGGCCACGCCCCGATGGGTCGCTACCCGGTGCAGGTGAATCACATCATCCGCGAACACCTCGATACCACGTATCGAAGACCGCCGTCACCTTCGACATGGCACGTCGGCCACGCTCGTCCGACGAAGGTGTTGATGATCTCGTCGCCGATCGGTCTCGGGCATGCGCGCCGGGATGTAGCCATCATGCAGGAACTCCGCCACCAGAACCCCGACATCTCGATCGATTGGCTCGCTCAGGACCCAGTGACTCGGGTACTCGAGGGTGCAGGTGAGACGATCCATCCCGCGTCGGCGCTGTTGGCAAGCGAGTCGGCGCACATCGAATCAGAAGCCGGGGAGCACGACCTCAACGCGTTCCAAGCTGCCCGGAACATGGATGAGATTCTGCTGTCCAACTTCATGGTCGCCGAAGAGGTGATCAACCAGGGCCAGTACGACCTCGTTGTGGGTGACGAGGCATGGGAGATGGATTACCACCTGCACGAGAACCCGAACCTCAAGAAGACGGCCTATGCCTGGTTGACCGACTTCGTCGGCTGGCTACCGATGCCCGCCAACGGGGACCGTGAAGCCTTCGTCGCTGCCGACTACAACACCGAGATGATCGAACAGATCGCCCGATTCCCGAGGGTACGCGACGCGTCAATCTTCGTCGGACAACCCGATGACATCGTGGACCGGTCGTTCGGACCCGACCTCCCGATGATCAGAGACTGGACCGAGGAGAATTTCGACTTCGCCGGCTACATCACCGGGTTCGACCCTGCCGCGCTGGGCGACCGCACCGAACTTCGGAACGAACTGGGGTACCACGACGATGAACGAGTCTGCATCGTGTCGGTCGGCGGGTCCGGGGTGGGCACGGACCTGATCCGTCGTGTAGTCGCCGCCTACCCCGCGGCACGGGGGGCCATCGACGACCTCCGTATGATCGTTGTGACTGGGCCGCGGATCGATCCAGCCTCGATGCCGCAAATGGAAGGCGTCGAGTACCGGGCCTATGTCGACCGTCTCTACCGACACCTTGCGGTGTGCGACCTCGCTGTCGTCCAAGGCGGACTGACGACCACGATGGAACTCGCCGCATCAAGAGTGCCCTTCATCTATGTCCCGCTTCAAAACCATTTTGAGCAGAACTACCACGTCCGTGCCCGTCTCGAGCGATACCGCGCCGGACGGATGGTCACGTATGACCGGACGGATCCCGACAATCTCGTTTCAGCGATGATCGCGGAGCTCGGCACTCACGCTGACTATGTGGAGGTGGAGACGAATGGTGCCGCGAGGGCCGCGGAGATGATCGGACGACTCTTGTGATCTGACTCTCGTACACAGGCTGACAGCGAGCGAGTCGACCTCAGTCGGTGTAGACGATCACCGTTGACTCGTCGATCCAGTCGAGGTCGCCCGGGTTCGCTTCGATACCGAAGCGGTAGTCGATGCCGTCGCCCGGCGTGAACGTGGGGCAATCCGTTGTCGTGCACGGCTCCATCGATGCTCTCCCCGCGTACGTACCGTCTTCGAGGAACCAGACGATGTCGAGCGGGATCAGGGTGTCCTTCATCCAGAAGCCCCCGCTGGCGTCGTGGCGCCAGTAGAACAGCATCCCGTCGAGGTCACCGAGATCGGTGACACCCATCAGTCCCTGTGCCCGCAGTGTGGGACTGTCGGCGATGGCAAGCGTGAGGACCCGATCCCCTACCGCCACTTGCCTGATCTCGTGATCCACGAGTTCGGGTGGGATCTCGGGCGCACCCGATTCGGGGGTCCCGACATTCGTCGGAACCGTGGTGTCCGCCGTTTGCGCCGGAAAACACGCGGCGACGAGCAGCGCTATGGATACGACGACGAGGAATCGACTCATCGAGAAACGGTACCGGCGCGTTGAGCTATGTCCGACGAATCCCGCACAAAAGATGAGTTAATCACTTTTCCACTGTCTTTTATGCTCGGATTCGGGTACCATTGAGGAGAAGGAAGCGATGCAGCACGTACACACCCCGATTGACCGCCCTCTCGGCACCCGGGGCACTCCTCGTCCAGAATCTCTCCGGCATCGAATCCATACCGACATGTCGGACGAACGCGCTCGAAGCCTCCCCCGATTTCTGTTCGTGGACACCTAGGGAAGGGACCAACACGTGGACCGCATACTCATTCTCGGTGCAGGCACCGCAGGCACGATGGCCGCAAACATGCTCGACAAACGTCTCAACGGGACGCACGAGATCACGGTTGTGGATGCGGACGAAACCCACTACTACCAGCCGGGCTTCCTCTTTCTCCCGTTCGGGACGTACGGACCAGACGATGTCGTGAATCCGAAGCGGGACTTCTTGCGAAAAGGGGTCGGGTACATCAACGGTGCGATCGAAACGCTCGATCCGCACGACCAGAAGGTGGTTCTCGCAGACGGAACGACGCTGACCTACGACCACCTGATCATCGCGACCGGTACCCACCCGACCCCGAGCGAGACTCCGGGACTCGAAAGCGACGAGTACGGCCGGACGATCCATGATTTCTTCACGTTCGATGGAGCGATGGCTCTCCGGGAGTCGATGAAACACTTCCGCAAGGGAAGACTCGTGATGAACCTGATCGAGATGCCGATCAAGTGCCCGGTCGCGCCCCTTGAGTTCGTCTTCCTCGCCGACGCGTTCTTCACGGGCTTGGGCGTTCGGGACGACGTCGAGATCGTGTACGTGACCCCCATGGGTGGGGTATTCACGAAGCCGGTCGCGTCCGCACTGCTCGGGAACATGTTCGAGGAGAAGAACATCCTGCTCGAGCCCGACTTCTACCTCGAGCGGGTCGACGCGGACCAGAAACGACTCGTGTCATACGACGAGCGGGAGGTCGACTACGACCTCCTCGTGACAGTCCCGATCAACATGGGCGCCGAGTTCGTCGGAAAGGCCGGTCTTGGTGACGAGCTGAATCACGTCAAGGTCGACAAGGGCAATTTCCAGTCACCGGACCACCCGAACATCTTTGCCATCGGGGACGCAGCGGCGCTGCCGACGTCGAAGGCAGGGAGCGTGGCGCACTTCGCAATGGACACGTTCATTCCGAACTTCCTGGAGTACCTCGAAGGCAAGCCGATGACCCACACCTTTGATGGGCATGCGAATTGCTACATCGAAACGGGCAACGAGAAGGCGATGCTGATCGACTTCAACTACACGACCGAGCCGTTGCCAGGCAAGTACCCGGTTCCCGGCGTCGGACCGTTCAAGCTCCTCGAGGAGTCCGGGATCAATCACCGAGGCAAGCTCGCGTTCCGCTGGATGTACTGGCACCTGCTCCTTCCCGGCCGGAAGATGCCGGTACCCGCGGAGATGTCGATGTCGGGCAAGCACGAGGTCGACCTGTGACAAATCACGTACGAAGAACGTTTCCTACCCACGGAGGTATGCAATGCCCATGACGGCAATCGCGGATCGAGAGATCCACGTCGACACGGAAGGATTCATGACCGAGTTCGACGAGTGGGATCGGCAACTCGCCGAGACACTCGCGGAGTCGATCGGGATCACGATGACCGACGACCACTGGACAGTGGTGGAGTTCATGCGCAGCGACTACGCGGACAACGGCGTCACGCCGACGCTCCGACGCGTGGCCACCGTCGGCCGCGTGCCGACCAAGCAGCTCTTCGCCCTGTTCCCCAAGAAGCCTGCACGGAAGATGGCGTACATCGCCGGTCTCCCGAAGCCGGTCGGCTGCATCTAGAGAGGAGTCGCGAGTGACCACAAACACACAACTGGACACGCGGATCGTCCCCGACTTCGGTGACGATGCCGCCGACAGGAAGATCGCCTTCGTGTGCTCCAAGGGCACACTCGACATGGCCTACCCGGCGCTGATCATGGCGTCCGGTGCACTGGAACAGGGGATCGAGACGCACATCTTCTTCACGTTCTGGGGCATGGACATGATCAACAAGAAGACCACGGGCGATCTCAAGTTCACGCCGGTGGGCAACACGGCGACCCACATGCCGATGCTGCTGACCGCATTCCCCGGGATGACCACCATGGCCACCCGTCGAATGCACAAGCAGATGAACGAACTCGACATCCCGGATGTTCCTTCGTTCCTCGAACACCTGTCGGACATGGGCTGCCACCTATGGGCATGCAAGATGTCCGTCGACATGTTCGAGCTGTCCGAGGACGACATGATCGATGACCTCGACGGCGTGCTGAACGTCGCCGACTTCATCGAGATCATCGACGGCGCGCAAACGATGTTCATCTGAATCGTCGGAGCGATACCGGATTCCG
>CAYTWC010000102.1:5726-6879 GCA_964441975.1 uncultured Acidimicrobiaceae bacterium
TCTTGCCTAGCGTTCCATCGCCTCGTCGGCGAGGAAGTGATCGCTCGGATCCGACAGGTTGCGCAGGATCTCTTCGGACTCGGCTGCCATGTGATAGGTCTCCGCCTCGGACGGGAACGCGCCTGAGTCGATGTCGTCGAAGAACTCCGTGAGCGCTGCGACCGCATCGTCGGCCAGGTTTGCGTACGAACGCACGAACTTGGGGACATACTCACCCGCGCCGAGACCGGTGACGTCGTGGAACACGAGGACCTGACCATCGCAATGGATACCGGCACCGATCCCGATCGTCGGGACCGCAATCTCGTTGGTGACGATCTCGGCGACGACATCGGGGACGCCCTCGAGAACGATTGCGAACACACCCGCATCCGCGAGCGCGTTGGCATCGGAGATCAGTTCGTAGGCTGCCTGTGCCTCCTTGCCCTGCACCCGATATCCGCCCATGGCCCGAACGGACTGTGGGGTGAGACCGAGGTGACCCATCACCGGGATCTCGGCATCGAGGACTGCCGCGATCATCGGGAGGCGTTTCCGTCCTCCCTCGAGTTTGACGGATGCGGCCCCGCCCTCGCGCACGAGTCGACCGGCGTTGGCAACAGTCTCCTCCGTCGACGTGTGGTACGAGAGCCACGGCATGTCACCGACGATCAGCGCCGCCGGGTTGGTCCGTGCCACCGCGGCGGTGTGATGCACCATGACATCGACGGAAACGGCCAGTGTGTCGTCGTAGCCGAGCACGACGTTGGCTACCGAGTCGCCGACGAGGATCATGTCGGCACCGGCTCGATCGGCTATGCGGGCGGTGGGTGCGTCGTACGCTGTCACCATCTTGATCCGAGGTCCACCCTTGCGGGCAAGGATCATCGGGGCGGTCACCGGCTTGCGCTTCGGAGCGTCGGTCATGAGGTGTCCTCTCTCCCCACCTGCAAGGGTTGGGGGACTGTGGGAACGTCGGTTGTGTGTTGTCGTGTCCGCCTCAGCGCCATCAGGTCGCCGGGCTTGTCGGGAATGCTACCCGAATTGCCAGAGGACTGAGGACCACCACGCACGGATCGCGCGTCGAGGATCAATGAGAGAACGCCATCCAGTATCCAGGACCTATGATCGAGACCGGACCTCACAACGGGTACGCGACACCGAAAGTCACAGG
>CAYTWC010000103.1:0-6847 GCA_964441975.1 uncultured Acidimicrobiaceae bacterium
GCATGGTGTCCTTGATTACGTTCGCCAGAGATTGGAAGTTCCGGAGCAACGTGACGGGATCGATCTGGCTCGCCATCGCCTCGATCACACAGCGTTGACGGTTCATGCGGAAGTAGTCGGAGTCCTGGTTTCGGCTCCGTGAGTAGGCGAGCGCGAGGTGCCCGTCGAACTGCTGGAGCCCGGGTTTGATGTCGATGACCTCCGTTGTGACACCGTCTTCGGACGGGTACTCGGCGTCGTACACCGGCTCGGGCACGTAGACCTCGACACCCCCGAGTGCATCGACGATCTCCACGAACCCGTCCAGGTTCACCATGGCGTAGTAGTCGATGGGAATCCCGAGGAACTCGGAAATCACGCCTTTGACGGCGTTCTCAGACGGTGAACCCGGTCCTGGGAAGGCATCGGGATAGTTCTCGCCGGCAACCCACAGTTCGTTGATCAGTTCCGGGTAGCAGTCACAGTCCCACACACCCATCCCGTCAGGGAGCGGCGACTGTGTCCAGTTGCGCGGTACCGAGAACATCGCTGTCTCACCGGTTTGCGGGTCGATCGACACGGTGATCATCGTGTCGGTTCGGATGCCCGTACGCCCTTCACCGAAGTCACCGCCGATCAGCAGGATGTTGAGACGTTCCTTCCCGTCCCACGGTGCATCACCGACAGGAACAGCCGTCGTATCGGGCGTCGTATCCGGTGTCGTCGGAACGGTTTCTCCGGTTTGGGTCGTCTCGGGCGGTGACGTCACGGGTGGAGTCGTCGTCGAACTCGACGAGGCGCCGAACACCGTCGTGATGAGGTCGTACTGCACGACGTCGTAGTACCCGAACATGGCATGGGGGAGCAAGAGGACCACGACGATCCCGAATCCTGCGGCCAACATCGCTGCGGGTGATGTCTTCGTTCCGGCGGGGAGCGTCGCCTTGGCAGAACGGTACGCATCGTCGGCGGCCCAGATCCGGAACCCGAGGAGGATGATGTTGACGATCATCATCATGGCGAGCGATGACGGCTCGATCCAGAGTTTTGCGAGCGTGAGTTCGTCGCCGAAGAAGAAGTAGAACGACGCCAGCAGCGCGACGTCGATCCCGACCAGGATCGAGCCCTTCTTGGTGTCGCCTGCGATGAGCTGTCCGACGCCGGGGATGATCGCGGACGCGACCGCAGCGAACAGCGGTTTCGAAGAGGTTGAAGGCTTCGACGGGGTGGTCATCGCAGGCATGGTATGTCGGCGATTCCAATAGTGCCGGTAATGTAGAGGTCTGTCGCCGGACCATTCCGTCGGCAACCCGTGAGTGGCAGTTACGCTCCTTGAACAGCCGACATCGAGTGCCTTGGACAACCCAGAAAACACCCCTCCAAGCAGTGACGAGTCACCTTCACGGGTGTCCAAGTACGCCTACATGCGGCGCGATGGCACGCTCGACATCGTCATCGGCAGCCTCATCGCCGGTCTCGGGAGCTATGCGTTCCAGTTCATAGCGGGGCGGTCGCTCGGCGAGGAGAAGTTCGCTCCGATCGGCGTGCTGCTCACGGCGCACTTCCTCGCGTTCCTGATCGTCCTCGTTCCCATCGAGCAGTTCGTCATCAGACGCCTCACACTCGGCGCGCGCGGTTGGGTCGTTCCGGTCCGTGCGGTCGCTCTTGCCGGTGTGACGGCGATGGCGGCAGCGATCACGGTTGCTGTGTCGGGTGACGAGTACTTCCGGTTCACCGACAGGGAAACGCTCGTCCTCTTCGGTCTCGCCACCGTCGCAACCCACTTTGCCTTCGCGGTCGGGCGTGGCTACCTGGCAGGTTTCCGCCGATTCCGTTCGTACGGACGCGTCTCGGCAGCGGCATCGTTGCTCAGGGTCGGAATAGCGATCGTGATCGCGTTGACGGTCGACTCGATCACCGGCTACGCGTGGGCCCACGTGCTCGGTCCACTCATCATCATCGCCTGGCGTCCCTGGCAGCGGAAGCTTCCTCCTCCGCCGGATCGGACAGGGGAGGAGGACGACCAGTGGTTGTTGTCCGGGCTCGTCCTGTCCGCAGCCGCGTCCCAGGCGCTCCTTCTCGCAAGTCCGTTGGTGGCGTCACGACTCGGGGCGACGGAGGCCGAGTACTCGGTCATCTATGCCACGCTGCTGGTTGCTCGTGCCCCATTGACGATCGGGTACAACCTGATCGCACGAATCCTTCCATCGTTCACATCGATGGCTGCAGAGGGTGAACGGCGCGAGCTTCGTGCGTGGGCGCGGGGCATCGGCGGAGCGAGCTTGTTGCTTTCGGTCGCCGGTGCGTTCGCCGGACTCCTCCTCGGTCCGCTGATCGTCGGGTTCACCATGGGATCGGGCTTCGCACCTTCGAGCGGTGTAGCCGCGATGGCGGGGGCGTCTGTGGTGCTCGCTGGCGGCGGGTTGTTCATCGGCCAGATCCTCGTGGCGAAAGCTCAACCGGTTCGGCTGGCGGCCGCATGGATCGCCGGGCTCGTCGCCGCAGCGTGCACCCTGTTCGTTCCGATCGAAGATCCGGTCGTTCTCGCAACAGCCGCTCTTCTCGTCGGTGAATTCGTTGCACTCGTCGGGCTTGTCGCCGGTGCGCTCATATCGGATCCCGACGAGTCAGGGACATCCCACGGCTACCAGCTCGCCAAGCGATCGCTTGACATCGCTGGAGCGTTGATCCTGTTGGTCGTAACGCTTCCGATCCTCGCTGTTGCGGCGATCGCCGTGCGGTTCGACTCGCCCGGACCTGCGTTCTTCCGTCAGGAACGGATAGGCAAAGGCGCACAGCCGTTCTGGATGGTCAAGCTCAGGACGATGCGGACCGAGCACGACTCCTCCGTGTATCGCGAGCACCTCGCAAAGCTCAAGGAATCGGTGGACGGAGAGTCGGACTACACGATCAAGATCGACGACGATCCGAGGATCACGAGGGTCGGATCGAAACTTCGGGCGTGGTCGATCGATGAGTTGCCGAACCTGTGGAACGTGCTCAAGGGGTCGATGGCGCTGGTCGGGCCGCGACCGCTCGTGTTCGAGGAAGCCGACGTGATCGGACTCGACAATGTGCGGTTCACGGTCAAGCCGGGGCTGACCGGACTCGCGCAGGTCCAGGGCCGTGACACGATCAGTGCAGCGGAACGCTCGAAATGGGACGAGCAGTACGTGGAGACCCAGTCCATCCGGGTCGACCTTCGCATCCTCGTCGCAACGGTCGGAACTGTCTTCTCGGAACCGGGCGCGACCGGCGACGACGACCGACACGACCCGAGTCGTGAGGAATAGAACCGCGTCGTGGGAGTTCTGGACTGTATGACCCAGAACGAAGTGATTGCACGGCTCGAGCGGGATGACCCGCTGATTGCCGTCGTCGGTGCGACGGATTCTCCCGGCAAGTACGGGGGCGTCATCTACCGCCACCTGAAGCGAAAGGGTTTCCGTGTCGTCGGTGTGAATCCCGGCAGGGACACCGTCGACGGAGATCCGGTGTACCCCTCATTGTCTGACCTGCCGGAGGAACCGGACATCGTCGACGTCGTCGTACCCCCGAACGTGACCCTCGATGTCATCGACGAGGTCGAAGCGATGGCCGATGGTGCCATCTGGGTCCAGCCCGGAGCCGAGAATGAAAAGGTGCGGGAGAAGCTCGTCCGTTCGTCTGTTCCGTCGATCGTCGATGCGTGCATCATGGTCGTTTCGCGATCTCGGGGATGATTGCATTCCCCCGGTGACCGCTATTGTCCCGAGTCTGACGACGAGGTTGCATTGACGACATCACAGATCAAAGACGAGTTGTCGTCGATACCGGGCATCTCAGACGTCGAGATCACGCTGCGTGAGGGCAAACCACCGCTCGCGCGTGTGTGGCTCGACGGCTCGCGATCCGGCGACGAAGTCCGTGAACGCATCGATGCACTCCTCGGGAGCGTCCTGCCGGTGCCCGAAAGTGCCGTCCAACCGGTGGCCCCTGTACGGCGAGGCGGGCTCGGGAAGGGTCTGGATGCGCTGATGCCCGATGCGGACGGCGATGCGATCCCATCACAGTTTCGCAGGCAGGTCGAGACCCGCGGTGCGTCCATCGAGCGTGTCGCGGTGGTCGAACATGTCGACGGTGTCTCGGTGGAGATCGAAGACGGCGCCGGACACGTGTTCTCCATCGACGTCGAATCGGATGGCAGCATCGACCGTGCGGTCATGGGCGCTGTGCGATCGATGACAGGCATCCCGTCCGATGCGGAGTTCGAAGTCGGAGCGGCGGAGATCGGCTCTGCGCCCGTGGTCGTTGTGACCGCCACACTCGGCGGCCGTGTCGCCGCCGGTGCATGCGTGATCACGTTCGGCCGACCGTACGCCTTGGCCAACGCGACCCGCCAGGCGGTAGCGGCGCTCTGATGCCGGTGTCCGTCGCATGCGGGTCATGTGGCGAGACGGAAGATCTCGCGGGTGAACGGGGCGACGATCACATCCAGCTGACGTGTGGCCGTTGTGGGAATCAATGGGAACGCCCGATCAATCCGGTGTGTCCGACGTGCGGAGGCGAGGACCTCCAGACAGTTCCGCTGGCGATCGTCGAGAAATCTCGTGGTACGCAGCTGTCGATTCTCGGAACCCGACCCGTGAGCCTCTGTACCGAGTGTGATGCGGCGACACTTCGTCACTACCACGATCACCGTCCGAGTCCGCTGATGCCAGCCGACATCCCGACCGTCGGCGAGGAACAGATGAACGGCTAGACGGCCGAGTGCTCCGGTATCGCGACCTGCTTCGTCGGTCGGGTCAGGATGTAGGTGACGAGCACCGCGGCCAGGAGCCACATCGGTACCCGTGACGCCGGTGAGGACAAGAAGAACATTGTCGTGATGCCGAACGACACGACGATGGCTCCGACGGCGATCGCCTTTGCCCGCACCGTGAATCCCTCACCGGCACGCCAATCGCGGACGATGGAACCGAAGTATCGGTTCTCCACGAGCCAGGCGTCGAATCGTTCGGATGACTTCGAGAACAGGAATGCAGCGAGGATGATCGGACCGGTTGTCGGGATCACAGGAATGAAGACACCGACGAACGCGATCCCGACCCACAGCCAACCAAAGGCCATGAGGAAACCTCGAAGCGCGCGATTCTTGACAACCGTCACGGAGCCAAGACTATCGAGTCGATGAGCCGACAGCGTGTCGGACAGCACCGGCCGTGGCCGGTCCCGGTCGCTTCGGAACAATCGATGACCACCGCTGGGCCAGGCAGACGACTACAGCGGTGACGGACCGGGAGGCGGCGGGGGCGGGGGAGGCGGATCCTCTTCCTCCTCGTCGGCGTCGCCCGGCACCTTGTAGGTGTGGACCCACCGTTCGGTGGCAGAAGTCCCGTTCGCATAGGTGATCGTGCGGTGCACCGTCGCCTTGCCGCCACCCGAGCTGGTGACGGTGCCTTCGGTGTAGGTCGACACCGTTCTTCCCTCGTTGTCCCCGAAGAGTTTCACGGTGACCGAGGTTGCCGTGTGCTCGGTGCGGATGGTGACGGGGAACGCCGTGTCGTTGCGGAACTGGACGTCAGGTCCGGGGAAACCGAGCGTCGCCTCCCGGCCGACGGGATATCTGGAGAAGTACAGCGAATGCGGGCGGTGATACCAGTCGTCATAGCCTCCGAAGAACACAGCGTTGTAGAACGTGGTTGCGAACTGTGACGTCCCGCCGCCGATGTTGGCCGGATGGTCACAGCAGTACACGACGCCTCCGATGATCGCTCCGGCGGGCACGAATCCCTTCTCGACGGTCCGCTCTCCGACGTGATCGTTGATGCTGAAGACTTCCCCGGGTTGGACGATCGCACCGTCGACCATGTCGGCGATCAGGTCGATGTTGATGTTCCGCGCCTCGTTTGCGGGGTGGTAGGTGGTATACGACGCCACGAGTCGTGCAGGGTTGACCGGCGGAGCAGCACCACCGGGAAGGCTTCCGAACCGTCCGGTGGCAGGTATGTACCCACGGGCCCCGTAGAAATGGGTCAGGTCGGCGGGACCCGATGCGTTCGTGTTCGTGAGGTAGAACGTCGTGTTTGAAGGGCGGTACAGCCCGACGGTGTCGCCTGTACCGCCGTCCCACGTACCAGCGATCACGACATCGCCGGGATCCCCGAAGCTGAACGTGAGGTCTGCGGCGCCTGCGGCGTGGTCGTTGTTGAGGTACACGCGTCCGGTCGAAGAGCACCGCATGCCGAATGTGTCGACGCCGTCGCCGTCGAAGTCGCCTGCGAAAGGAATGTCCGACGGATTGCCGAACGGATAATCGAGGTCTGCCGCGCCGAGGCCCTTGTCCGCGGATCCGAGTTCGTTGATGACATAGAACCGGCCTGTCGTCGGGCGATACAGCGAAACGGTGTCGCAGCCGTCGCCGTCGAAGTCGCCGGCAAGCGGGACGTCCCCCGGGTCACCGAAGTAGTATGAAACATCGGCGATCCCTTGCGTGTTCGAGTTCCGGAGATAGACGTAGCCGTCAGAACGTCGATAGAGGTCGGGCGTGTCGATACCGTCGCAGTCCCAATCTCCGAAGAATGGGGAGTCGCCCGGGTTCCCGTAATAGAACGACGTTGTGGCACCGGTTGAAGCGTCACGCAGCCACCACAACCCCTGGGCGGGATCGATGACTGCAACGGACTCGGCGCCACCACCGACAGCGGATGCGGGCGTCGCTGGGAGGACCCAGAGGGTTGCCGCCGTCGCCACAGCGAGCATCATGGCAATCTTCGGTCGGATCGGCTGGCGCATCGTCCTCCTGGGGCGGTGTGGAGGATACCGAGGCCCAGCGGAACCGCCGGTCACCACGTCCCGGCCGTATGGCCTTCGTTGCAGGCCCGCATCG
>CAYTWC010000104.1:0-6844 GCA_964441975.1 uncultured Acidimicrobiaceae bacterium
TTTGCAACACCGATCGTGGCGGGCTTGCAGGTTCTGGCAGATCTGATGCGATATCGCCGACCTCTATCCCCACGGATTCGAGTGCGTCGGCGTGCGATCGGTTGATTGCCTCGTGGTAGGAAAGCGGGTCGGCCCCCGCGGCTTCGAAGGCCCTCCGGGCTGACGCTTCTTCAAGTTCGAGAGAAGCAAGGAGTAGGTACTCCGCACCTGGTCTGGTCTGGCCGTCCCCGTGCGCAAGTCGCTCTGCTTCGGGAAGAAGGGAGGACATGATCTTGATGTCCTGCAACCTCGATCGCTTCTTCTTTCTGCCGAACATGTCGTTCACCCTTCCGTCGTCCGGATTCGCAGCGAGTATTTCTGGTGGACTGCCTGCTTGGTCACGCCCAATGCCTGCGCAATCTGCGCCCAGCTCCATCCCTGCTCGATAGCGCTGTGCACGGCCGCCAGTTCGAGCTGATCGGCCGTCCGACGCAATGCAACGACGGCTGCGAGTGCCTGGTCGATGCGTCGCGGGTCCGGAAGTACGGCGTGATGCGAGAGGTCCATGGCGTCAATGATAGTTGACAAGAGCCAAAACGTCAATATTGGTTGACGCGCTGGAGTTGGCTGACCCGACGCCGGCGCGGCAAAGGGGCGGACCGTCCGGGCCCACCCCTCAGCCGCCTTGCCTCATCGGTCTAGGCGAGCACCGACTCCTTCTCGTCGAGCGCATCGACATCGATGACAACCTCGGTCTCAGGCCCATGCTGACGATCAGGCCGGCCCTCGATTGCTATGTCAGGGATCCACTCGAGCCACGTCGGGAGGTACCAGTTGCGGTCTCCGAGTAGCTTCATTGATGCTGGCACGAGCACGGATCGCACGATGGTCGCATCGAGGAGGACCGCAACGGCGAGCCCGAATCCCATCTGTTGGAATGTGACGAGCCTGCCCGCGGCGAACCCGGCAAACACTGCAACCATGATGATTGCGGCGCCCGTGATGAGTGCGCCGGTCGTCCGAAGTCCGTATGCAACGGACTCTGTGTTGTCACCGGTCATGTCGAACCGTTCCTTGACCCTCGACAGCAAGAACACGTGATAGTCCATCGACAGGCCGAACAGGACCGAGAACAGGAACAGCGGAATCCAGTCCTCGATGATCTCGACCTGGCTGAACCCGACAAACGCTGCGATGTCCTTGACCCACGCCGGTCCGACCCCGGTCTGGAAGAACGCGACGACGAGTCCATACGCCGCGCCAACGCTCAACAGGTTCATGATGATTGCTTTCGCCGGGACCACGACCGAGCGGAAGGCGACCGTGAGGAGGATGAAGCTCAGCCCAAGGACGACCGCAAACACGATCGGCGTGTAGTCGTCGGTCTGTGCCAGAAAGTCAACCGTCCCGGCTGTCTGTCCACCTACGAACACCTCAGTGTCGCCTTCGAGCGCTGCGGGGGCGATCACGTTCCTCAGGATGCCAACTGCGTCGAGAGAGGCTACGGAGTTGACGTCGCCCGGGAGCACGATCGACACAATGGCAAGGTCCGACGTCGACCCCGGGTCGATCGAGACGGGTCCGAAACGAGGATCGCGCTCGACAGCATCCTGAATGTTCGCAATCGTCGGATCGATGTCCGAGCCGGTCACCGCGAGGTCGATCGGCGATGCCAGTCCACCGCTGAACTGTTCCTCGAGGACGGCGAAGCCCTCCTTCGAATCAATACCATCCGGAAGGGTCGACACCCCGGCGAAACCGGTGTCGATCCACAGGAAGCTCGATGCAGCGAGCAGCAACAGTCCGGCTGACGCCACGATCGACACGACCGGTCTTCCCATCACGGCGTTGGTGATCGTGTCCCAGAACCGCCCGCCCGAGCCGGGCGCCCTCCGTCGACGAATCCTGAGCCAGTTGATCTTGTCGCCGAGCAGGGAGAGGACAGCGGGGAGCAGTGTCATCGATGCAGCGACTGCGACGATCACGACGAGTATCGCTCCGAGGCCGAGCGACCTGAAGATCGTGTTCGGCAAGAGCAACATGCCTACGAGGGCGAACACGACGGTGATTCCCGAGAAGAACACCGCCCTCGTCGCGGTGCCACCCGACCGAACGATTGCATCGATCTTGTCGAATCCTGCCTCTCGTTCCTCGCGATATCGAGACACGATGAACAGTGAGTAGTCGATACCGACTGCAAGGCCGATCATGGAGATCATGTTCGTGACGAAGAAGCTCAGCTCGAACACCTGACCGACCAGCGCGGCGAGACCCATCGCGACAGTGATGGACGCGACGCCGAGGATGATCGGGATGACACCCGATACCACTGTTCCGAACACGAGAACGAGCACGACGAGCGCCACCCCGATCCCGATCATCTCGCCGGTTGCGAGGTCTTCTTCGGCGATGGTGTTGAAGTCGTTCGCGATCGACTGTGGTCCGACGACGACCGTGAGGAAACCGTCCGGTGCGACAATCCGCTCCACGGTCGCCTGGATCGACTCGGCGTTCTCAGCCACGGCGTTCGCATCGTCGCCGGCGACCACAACGGGAAGAAGGGTCGCCGTGCGAGAGTCCGACACCGGACCGCTCTGCGTGAGATACGAACCAACGCTGGTCACGACCTCGTCGCCGAGGCCTTCGACGGCAGCGGCAACCGCGGCAACGTGCTGCTGATACGCGGGGTCCGCGACAGTGAGCGTCGGGTGTTCCACGACCACGAACTCCGTGTCGACGGCCTCACCTCGCACCTCGTCGATCAGGTTCTGGGCGACCACGGATTCTGGTCCGTTCGTCAGGCTCACCGATGTCGTCAAGCCACTGCCGAGCAGCTGGGCCGTCACCACGCCGGCCAGAGCGAGGAGCAACGTCCACACGACGACCGTCCTCCATGGATGTGTGGCGCTCGATCTCGCAAGTGATTCCGTTCCGAGTCTCATGCAATTCCTCCATGTTTGTTTACGTTGTACATGTACAGTGTAAATGTACGGTGTAAACATATATGTACGGTGTAAACTTGTCAAGAAGATGTTTGGAGGAACCATGACCTACGATGGAGGGGTGACGACAGAAACCCGGCTACCCCTCAGCCGCGAACGCATCATCAATGCGGCGATTGCCTACGCCGACGAGCACGGCGTGGAAAACCTCTCGATGCGGAAACTCGGGGCTGAACTCGGGGTCGAAGCGATGGCCCTGTACAACCACGTGGACAACAAGGACGACATCTACGACGACATGATCGACTTCGTCTTCTCGTCGATCAGCTTGCCCGAGGAACCGATGTCGTGGCAGGAGAGCATCCGCTTCATCGGTCGGAGCGGGATGACCGAGTTCAGCGCCCACGGTTGGGTCGTCACACTGCTGATGACGCGCGGGAACTTCGGACCGGGTGCGCTGCGCTTCATGGACCATGTCCTCGGCATCCTCAGCGATGCGGGCTTCGAGCGGCAGGATGCTCACCACGCCTGGCAGATGCTCGCCTCCCACACCATGGGCTACGCGTTCCAGCAGGCCACCGGCCCTGCGACAAAGCTCGATCGCGACACGGCCGATCTCCAAGCGCAGCTTGCGGCGCTCAGCGACGTGTTCCCCAACGTTGCGGCACTCGCTCCTGAACTGGCGAATTGCGAGTTCGGGTCCGAATACGAGTTCGGCCTCGAGATCATCATCGATGGCCTCGCAGCACGACTCACCAACCCGTAGCGCTCCGACCGCCCCACCATCCGCATACGATTGCGCCATGAGCACGCGATTCGAACTCGGTCTTACGACGTTCGCAGAATCGATCTCGCCCCAGGCCGGAGACGAGGCCGACCGGCACGGCGAACGCATACTGCAGGTCGTCGATGAGGCCATACTCGCCGACGAGATCGGTCTCGATGTCTACGGGATCGGAGAGCATCACCGCCCGGACTTCGCGGTCTCTGCGCCGGCTGTCGTGCTCGCTGCGATAGCAAGCCGGACCACCTCCATCCGACTCGCACCCGCTGTCACGGTCCTGTCCTCCGACGATCCTGTTCGTGTCTTCCAACAGTTCGCGACGCTCGACCTCCTTTCATCAGGTAGAGCCGAGCTTCTGGTCGGGAGAGGGTCCTTCATCGAGTCGTTCCCACTGTTCGGCTACTCGCTCGAGGACTACGAAGGGCTCTTCCACGAGAAGCTCGACCTCCTCCTCGCCATCCGGGACAACGAGCGCGTGACATGGACCGGCGAGTTCCGCGCACCACTGACCGATCAGGGCATCTACCCACGGCCACACCAAGATCCGCTGCCGGTCTGGGTCGGTGTCGGTGGGACACCCGAATCGGTCGTGCGGGCTGCACAGCGCGGCCTTCCGGTCGCGCTCGCGATCATCGGTGGCTCTCCAGACAGGTTTGCGGTGCTCGCCGATCTGCATCGTCGCACGCTTGCCGCAGCCGGATACAGCCCAGGGTCGGCCCCCTTGGCCGTCCACGCGCACGGTCACATCGCTCCGTCGACCGAACAGGCGGTCGAGGAGTTCTATCCATCGTATGCAGCTGCGATGACCCGACTCGGGCGCGAACGCGGGTGGGGACCGATGACCCGCCAGCAGTTCGACATGATGCGTTCACCCGAAGGTTCCCTCGTACTCGGAACGCCCGAAGAGGTGGCGACTAAGATCATGCGTTGGCGGAAGATCCTCGGTATCGTCCGGTTCATGCTTCACGTATCCGTCGGCACGATGGACCACACACACGTGTTGCGTTCTATCACGTCGCTCGGCACCGAGGTGCGCGCGATCATCGATGCCGCCGACGACACGGGCGCACCGTGACCGCCCGATCGTCCTACCACCGATCGGATCGGTGACCGCGATGCCAAGAGTCGTCCGAGTTGCTGCTGCCCAGTCGGGCCCGATACCGAGGAGTGAATCGAGGACCGACGCCGTGGATCGTCTGATCATGATGATGCGGGAAGCCGATGATCGGGGAGCGGACCTCGTCGTGTTCACCGAGTGCGCCCTGACTGCGTTCTTCCCGCATTGGTGGATCGACAACGACGACGAACTCGACTTCTGGTTCGAGACATCGATGCCGAACACTGCCACGCAGCCTCTGTTCGACGAGGCTGTCCGTCTCGGCATCGGATTCCATCTTGGCTACGCCGAACTCGCACAGGTGGAAGGTGAGACGCGGCATTTCAACACCGCGATCCTTGTCGACCGCTCGGGAACGATCATCGGGAAGCACCGCAAGATACATCTTCCCGGACATGCAGACCATCGGCCCGAGAATCCTTTCCAGAACCTCGAGCAGCGATACTTCGATGTCGGCGATCGTGGCTTCGCGACCTGGGGGGCATTCGGCGGAACCCTCGGCATGGCCGTGTGTAACGACCGACGATGGCCCGAGACCTACCGGTTGCTCGGCCTCGCCGGAGCCGAGATGGCGCTCATCGGTTACAACACGCCGGACAACATCCCTGAGCGACCTGACCTCGATCGACATGTCGCGTTCCACCACGAGCTCTGCATGCAGGCCGGCGCTCAGCAGAACGGGATGTGGGTCGTTGCGGTGGGAAAGGCAGGTGTCGAGGAAGGTGTGAGCCAGATCGGACTGTCATCGATCGTCGCACCCACCGGCGAGATCGTGGCCCAGACGACAACCCTCGAAGACGAAGTCATCGTGTTCGATTGCGATCTCGACGAATCAACGCGCCACCAAGGTTTCATGGACCGCAGACAGCCCCAGTTCTACGGCCCGATCTCCGAGGTACATCCCTGACCGCTCCCACCCCGGCGCTGGCCGCTCCAGCCCGCGACGCCGGAGCTGCTACAGAAGAGCCGCTGCTTCGCGTGTGAGTCTTGTTATCTCCGCGGCGGCGGCGTCATCCAACGCGTGGCGCGGCGGGCGTGACGGTCCACCGTACCGACCGACGACGTCCATGCTGAGCTTGACCGCCTGGACGAAGTGATGGTGGTCATCCCAGACGAACAACTGCTGGGCTGTGTCGTAGATCTCAAGTGCTGTCTCAAGGTCTCCTGCACGCACGGAGTCGTATAGCTTGACGCACAGCGCGGGGAGCGAACTCGGGAATCCAGCGACCCATCCCGTCGCTCCAGCGAGCAGCAGTTCGACGACGACGGTGTCCATTCCGACGACGACCTCGACCTGCGGCGTCATCGCCTTCATCTGGTATGCCCGCGACGGTTTTCCGGAGAAATCCTTGATCGAACCGACCAGAGGTACTGCATCAGCGACCTCGTACAGCATCCTTGGGTCCAGATCGACCCTGGTGTCGAAGGGATTGTTGTACGCCATGATCGGAAGACCGGCATCTGCGACACGTTTGTAGTGCTCGACCACGTCCCTCGTGTCAGCACGGTACGCCGTCGGCGGTTGACACATCACGGCATCGGCACCAGCCCTTGCCGCTTCGTTCGCCCACTTCAGCGCCTCATCTCCCCCGTACGAGCTCACGCCCGGAATGATCGAGAATCCGTCGGGCGCCGCCTCGACCGCTGCAACGATCAGATCGATTCGCTCCTGCTCGGCGAGAACCTGGTACTCGCCGAGCGAACCTGCGGGTGTGGCGCCGCTGCACCCGTTCTCGGCCAGCCATGCGATGTGCTCCTGGAAGTGGTCCAGATCGAGCGATCGGTCATCGTGAAAGAAGGTCGGCGTTGCGACAAGAACTCCATGCCAAGGTTTGCTGGTCATGCCTTACACGCTCCTTCGTTGGCTTCTGCTGTGGCGGCCTCGCGACACGCTGGCATTTCGACCCCGTCGAACACATCGATCCAGCCGGATATCCACAACCTATTCGGATTCTGACTTGCGTCGGTCGATTCTGCCGTGACGCTCAGAGCAATGCGGCGAGGTCCGCTGGGGCATCGTCG
>CAYTWC010000105.1:0-6794 GCA_964441975.1 uncultured Acidimicrobiaceae bacterium
TGCGATAACGGCTTCGCACAGTTTTCGCTCGATGGTCTGTTCGTTCGACAGGAAATTCTGCTTCACGACCTGCTGCGTGATGGTCGAGCCACCACCTGCTGGTGAGCCGAACGCCCTCCCGATCACCGCCCTGCCGATTGCCGAGAAGTCGATGCCTTCATGCTCGTATAACGATTTGTCCTCGGCCGACAGGAGGGCGGCCACCACCAAATCGGGCATGGCATCAAGGCTGATGGGCTTCGAGTTGCGTTCGGTCAACTCACCGAGTGCCACCCCGTCGGCCGAGTAGACAGCAGACAGTCGGGTGAGGTCGGGGAACTCGAGATCGAACTCCGAGGTGTCGCACAGGTACTCCTCCTGCAGCGAATCGGCAGCACCATATGCGGTATTCATCGAGAGGAATCCGAACAGGCCGATCCACGTCGAAGCGGCCACAACGATGACGGCCACACCGAAGAGGGCTGGCAGACGTTTGCGGAAGCGCTCTCGTCGTTCGATCTGTCGGATGGGTGGTTCCATCGTCCTACCTGTCGAATCAGCCGATGGCGGCGGGGGGTCGGCGACCCGACCGGCCCGATGCGTCGATATCCACCGGTACTATCGGCACCGATTCGAGCATAGAACCGCACTTCAGATAGGCGATGGACTTCGTGACAGACGACAAACACGTTTTCGGGCCGCAGGACCTGGGCGATTGGCGGCCCGACGACCAGCTCGGTGAACCGGGCGCGTACCCGTTCACCCGCGGTCCGTACCCGTCGATGTACTCGGGTCGTCTGTGGACCATGCGACAGTACGCAGGCTTCGGGGATGCCAGCGCAACGAATGCACGATTCAAGTCACTGCTCGAGGCCGGGCAGACCGGTCTCTCAGTGGCATTCGACCTCCCGACCCAGATGGGCATCGATTCGGACGAACCGCTGGCCGCTGGTGAGGTCGGCAAGGTCGGGGTTGCCATCGACACCGTCGACGACATGCGGACGCTCTTCGACGGTATCCCGCTGGCGGATGTCTCCACCTCCATGACGATCAACGCGACGGCTGCCGTTCTCCTGCTCATGTATCAGATCGTCGCCGAGGAGCAGGGTGCCGATGCCAGCGAGCTCCGTGGGACGATCCAGAACGACATCCTCAAGGAGTACATCGCACGCGGGACCTACATCTTTCCCGCCGAACCTTCGCTCCGCCTCATCACGGACACGTTTGCGTACTGTGCAGCAGAGATCCCGAACTGGAACACGATCTCGATCTCGGGATACCACATCAGAGAGGCCGGGTCGACGGCTGCCCAGGAAGTTGCGTTCACGATCGCCAACGGCCTCGCATATGTCAAGGCAGCCACGGCAGCCGGGATAGCGGTCGACGACCTCGCACCACGATTGTCGTTCTTCTGGAACGCCCACAACGGTGTTTTCGAGGAGGCGGCGAAGTACCGGGCCGCGCGACGCATGTGGGCACGGATCATGAGGGAAGAGCTCGGCGCTGAGAACGAAGCCTCGTGGCGAATGCGCTTCCATACCCAAACCGCAGGCTCGTCACTGGTGGCACAGCAACCGCTCAACAACGTCGTCCGCACCGCCTATCAGGGTCTGTCCGCGGTCCTCGGTGGGACCCAGTCGCTCCACACCAACTCGTTCGACGAGGCGCTCGGACTTCCCACCGATGAGTCGGCGATGCTCGCCCTTCGCACCCAGCAGGTGCTGGCCCACGAGACGGGGATTCCGTCCGTCGTCGATCCACTTGCCGGCAGCTACTACGTGGAATCACTCACCGACGCGATCGAGGCTGATGCCAAGGAGCTGCTCGCGCTGATCGCCGACATGGGTGGCGCGGTCGCAGCCATCGAGGACGGTTTCCAACAGCGACAGATCGAAGCGGCGGCGTACGAGTATGCCCGCGGTGTCGACAGCGGTGAGACGGTGGTCGTGGGTGTCAATCGCTATCAGGTCGACGACGAACCCGAGCCGGAGGTTCTGACGATCGATCCCGCACTGGAGGCAACCCAGACTTCGGCATTGGCCGACCGTAGAGCCGCCAGGGACGGTGGGCTCGTCGAGAGCCGTCTCGCCGAACTCACCGCTGCAGCCACGAACGGTGACAATGTGCTCTATCCGATGAAGTCGGCGCTGCTCGCCGGCGTGTCGATCGGGGAGATCACCGGGGCGCTGGTTCCCGTCTTCGGGCGCTACCGTCCCGCTGGATAGACCCCTGGAGGACTTCGTTGTTCAACCCTGAAAACCCGACCCGTGTGCTCGTGATCGGTGGCGGCCCCGGTGGTCAGGCAGCGGCGACGACTGCTGCGCGGTTCGGCGCAGCTGTGACGCTGGTCGAGGACAAGATCGTCGGGGGAGCAGCTCACCTTTGGGATTGCATTCCCTCGAAGGCCATGGTGTCGAGCTCGATGCGGATGCGAGCCATACGCAACGCGGAGGCTCTCGGGATCTCCGAGCCGGGTCCGGTGACCGTGGACATGGGTTTGCTCTCGGAACGCGCGTCGCGCATCGCAGATACGCTCGCGGCGTCGATGACGGACATGCTCGATTCACAGGGCGTCGAAATCGTTCGAGGTCGTGCCAGGTTCACAGGGCCACACAGCGCGGTGGCCAGGACCGACTCGGGCGACATCGAGATCGAGTTCGATCACGCCGTGATTGCGACCGGATCGCGGCCCCGGGTACCTGATTGGGCTCCCATCGACGGCGACCGGATCATCACAACCCGCTCCGCGTATCACCTCCCGGAACTGCCGAAGCGAATAGTGATCGTCGGTTCCGGTGTCACCGGAGTCGAGATGGTGCACATCTTTTCGTCGCTCGGCTCTGACGTCGCATTGCTCGTCAGCCGCCACCATGTGCTTCCGCATCGGGACTCCGAGGTGGCGACTGTGCTCGAGGAGGACTTTCTCAAGCGGGGTGTTGAGCTGCTCAAAGGTTCCCGGGCTGCGAGTATCGAACGCCACGACGACGGGGTGCGGGTCAGGACGGAAGATGGTCGGATCGTGGAGGGGACCCACGCGCTGCTCGCGGTCGGCTCAGTGCCCAACAGTGAGAACCTCGGCCTTGACGAGATCGGCGTGAATGTCGATCACGGATTCATCGTGGTGGACGAGTTCCAACGCACCTCGCTCGAACACATCTACGCGGCGGGGGACGTCACCGGCCAGATGCTGCTGTCGTCTGTTGCCACCGCGCAGGGGACGAAGATCGCACGCCATGTTCTTGGTCATGATGTGACACCGATCGACTACCGAAAGGTGTCCCAAGCGATCTTCACCGAACCCGAGATCGCCTCGGTGGGTCTTGAAGAGGTCGACGCCGCCGCCGAGGGTCGAAAGGTGCGACTCACGAAGGTGCCCCTCGGCCCCAACGCACGGTCGCTGATTCAGGGGACGACGGGCGGTTTCGTGAAGCTGGTGTCCGACCCTGCGACCCGCGTCGTCCTGGGCGGTACCGTCGTCGGCCACCACGCCTCCGAGCTGATCGGATCGATCGCGGTGGCGACGAACGCACGTCTCAGCGTGGACGTGCTCGTGGAAACCCTGATGGTCCATCCGTCATTGACCGAGTCGATCCCGGAAGCAGCCGAGTAGGGGCGGTCAGTGAGCCGGAGCTCGACGCCTTGTCGTTGCGTCGAAGATCGATACCGTCGACGTTGGTCGTGTGTGCAGCGTGCGGGTTCGCTCCGGACCTATGACAGGCTGAACGGCGGGTATTCGTCAGTGACGAGCAGACCGACATATGCCATGACCCGGAGGCTCCAGCGGGTGACACCGGCGACATAGTCGAAGAGTCCCTGCGGATACCGACCGGTGAACAGGATCGCGAACCAAGCGAAGATCACCGCAAAGATCGCTCCGATTCCCAGGAACACGAGAACGATGTAGTGCGGGATCGCCAGCAGCCACTTGACGAGCGGCATCCACCGGTTGAGTCCGTTCTTGGCATCCGGATAGTCGACCTCCACGTGGACGGCCTGTTCTTCATCCGTCGACGGGTACAGATCGGTCTGGAGCGCGAAGTACGCACCGAGACGTGCCCCGAACCGTGTGAGTTCGACAGCGAAGTCAAACCACCATTTCGGGTATTTCTGACGGAAGAGAATCAGGAGGCCGGTGGCAACCGCGAGGCTCGTGAGGATGCCTCCGGAAGACCAGGAGGTTGACTCGATCACTTCCCCGCCTCTTGTCACGATCTCCGTCGTGTAGGACGTCGTCGAGAGGATTGAGTACACGATGGCGATAGGGATGATCCAGATCAATCGGAAGAACGTCGTCACTCGATCGAGTTGCTCGGGATAGTCGATCGAATACCGGAGGGCGTAGTCGTTCGGTTGGCTCATGTACTGGATGTCCTCTCTACTTTATCACCATGAGGATGGCGCCCGACGAGACGGTGTCACCCACCTGGACCTTGAGCTCCACGATCGCGCCGGACGTCGGTGCCTTGATCTCGTTCTCCATCTTCATGGCTTCGAGCACACACACGGCCTCGCCCTCTTCCACCGTTTCGCCTGCCTTGTGATGGATCTTGACGATCGTTCCCTGCATCGGGGCGGTGACGGCCCCCTCGCCCCCGGACGCCGATGCACTCTTCCCGAGCTTCGGCGCCTTTCGGCGGGGAGCGGCCCGCGAGCCGGATCCAGGCGCAGTCAGGACGTTGGCCCAGTATTTGACGGTGAAGCGGCGTCCGCCGACTTCGACTGTCATCGAGCGCTCTGTGAGCTCCTCATCCTCGGGGAGCGACGGCGCAGTCTTGCGCTCGACCTTCGAGAAGTCCATCGAATCCTCGACGAGTCGCGTGCTGACGTCGCCTGCGATGAACGCCTGGCTGTCGAGGATCTGAAGATGCGCGCCGATCGTCGTGTCCACACCGAGGATCTCGAACTCCGTGAGCGCGCGTCGTGCCCTACGAATTGCTTCGTCGCGGTCGCGGCCGCTCACGATGAGCTTGGCGATCATGTTGTCGTAGTACTGACTGATGGTCGATCCCTGAACGACTCCCGAGTCGATCCGGATTCCGGGTCCCGATGGTTCCCGGTACTTGACGAGGGTTCCCGGGGTCGGGGCGAAGTTGCGCGAAGGATCCTCCGCATTCACACGGAACTCGATGGTGTGACCGACCGGCTGTGGCGTCTCGCTGATCGACAGCGGTTCGCCCATGGCGATTCGTATCTGCTCGGCCACGAGGTCTATCCCGAACACCTCCTCAGTGACGGTGTGCTCGACCTGAATCCTCGTGTTCATCTCGAGGAAGTAGAACTCACCGTCCGAGAACAGGGTTTCGACGGTTCCTGCGGATCGGTAGCCCGCCGCGTGCCCGAGTGCGAGTGCGAGCTCGCCGAGCTTCTCCCTGAGTTCGGGGGTGAAGCCGGGCGCCGGCGACTCCTCGACGAGCTTCTGGTGGCGGCGCTGGAGCGAGCAATCGCGTTCACCGAGGAACAGTCCGTTGCCATGGTCATCGAACAGGACCTGGGCTTCGATGTGGCGTGCGTTCTCGAGATACCGCTCGACGTAGACGGCAGGGTTGCCGAACCAGGCCTCGGCTTCGCGGCCCGCCGACTCGAAGGCATCGGCAAGCCCGTCAGGCGTGTGGACGACCTTGAGGCCGCGCCCGCCGCCGCCTGCGGCTGCTTTGATCGCGACCGGGAAACCATGCTCGTCTGCGAACGCCCTCACCTGTTCGGCGCTTGTGAGCGGCTCGAGCGTGCCCGGGACGCCGTGAACACCTGCCGCATCGGCCGCGACCCTCGACTCGATCTTGTCGCCCATCATGTCGATCGCGCTCGGCGGAGGTCCGATCCAGATCAGACCGGCATCGATCACCCGCTGTGCGAAGTCAGCGTTCTCAGCAAGGAACCCATAGCCGGGGTGGACTGCGGAAGCCTTCGCTTCCCGTGCGATCTCGAGGATGCGAGCAACGTTGAGGTATGACTCTGCGGCCGGTGCGGTTCCGACGTTCCAAGCCTCGTCAGCCATTTCGGTGTGCACAGCGTCGCGATCGAGTTCCGAATAGATGGCGATGGTGCGGATGCCGAGGTCGCGTGCGGCGCGGATGACGCGAACGGCAATCTCGCCGCGGTTGGCTATGAGTATGGATTCCACGAGATGCATCCTAGAGCGACGACGATGTCTGGTTGTTGAGACCCCGCCCTGCCCATCACGGTTACGACGTCATCGTCATTCTGTGGGCTGTGGACCACATATAGGTGTCCGCGAACCCTGGGTACGCGAGCACACCACCTTTTTCGGTCATGTGGCTACAGCGGGATGTTGCCGTGCTTCTTCGGGGGCAGGGTTTCCCGCTTGTTGCGCAGCATCTCCATCGCTCGGATCAGCCTCGGGCGGGTCTCGCGCGGTTCGATCACATCATCGACCAGTCCGCGTTCGGCAGCGACATACGGGTTGTTGAACTGTTCCTCGTAGTCGTCGGCGAGGCGTTTCCTCTCGGCCTCGGGATCCTCGGCATCTGCGAGTTCTCGGCGGAACATCACGTTGACGGCGCCCTGGGCTCCCATCACCGCGATCTCGGCTGTCGGCCACGCGAACACGACGTCGGCACGCACGGCCCGTGAGTTCATGACGAGATACGCACCGCCATAGGCCTTGCGGAGGATGACGGTCACTCTCGGAACGGTCGCCTCCGAGAACGCATAGAGGAGCTTTGCTCCGTGCCGGATGATTCCACCGTGCTCCTGGTCGACCCCCGGGAGGAAGCCCGGCACGTCGACAAGGGTGATGAGTGGGATGTTGAACGCGTCGCAGAACCGTACGAACCGGGCACCCTTGACCGACGCCT
>CAYTWC010000106.1:0-2507 GCA_964441975.1 uncultured Acidimicrobiaceae bacterium
GTTCGCGTACGAACGGGGTGAGAATCTCACGGACATGGCCGCCGACGTATTCGCTGACCACCTGAGCCGCCTCGTCGTGACCTACCAGGCAACCGTGGCCGCCGCGGTGAGTGCGCTGCGACAGTCGGACCAAGCGGCCATTGTCAATCTCGCCTCGGTCCGCGGCAGCTTCGCCGGGGGCGGGTTCGGTCCGTATTCCGTGTCGAAGGCTGCCGTCGCACAGATGACACGCGTGCTCGCCACGGAACTCGGGCCGGAAGGAATCCGGGTCAACGCCGTCGCACCCGGAGTGATCGGTACCGCGAGGACGATGGCTTCGAGTGAGACCAACCGGGCTCGCATGGGTTTCGTGACGCCAGCCGGACGGATCGGAACGCCAGACGACGTTGCGCGAGCGATCGCGTTCCTCGCATGTCCTGAGTCGGACTTCATCACCGGTCAGGTCCTCGTGGTGGATGGCGGCCTCACACTCCCGCTCCACGTCGATTCCGTGAATCGTGCGCTTGAGTTCGAGGCCGTGAACGACCCGAAGCCTTCGTGACCTCGATCACCGGCGTTCGCATCGAGATCGTCGAATGGGAGTCCGTTTCGTTCGACACGATCGATGCTCGCGGAACCGTCGGACCGCACAGTCGTCAGGGGCTCCTCAGGATCGATACCACCGACGGAGTCGTCGGCGAGTGCTTCTTCGGTGCAACGGCAATCGATCTCGAGGTCGCCGTCGCCCAGATTTCCCGAGTCCTCGGCCCCTCCGTGATGGGTCGTTCGATCGACGAGGCGTTGACGATCGGTGGTGACCTGGGTCGCATGACCGGCCATGGCACCAGCCTCCGACCCGGTTGGGCACCGATCGACATCGCGCTCTGGGACATCTCGGGGAAGCTCGCCGACGCGCCGATCGTGGAACTCCTCGGCCGTTTGCGCCAACGGATTCCTGTCTACGCGACCCATCCTCCGACGTTCGGCCACCCCCGAGATCTACTGGCGGAACTCGAGCCGATGCTCGCCGACGGACTCCGTGCATACAAGCTCCACCCCGGTCCACTCCCACCGGAGAAGGTCGCCGAGTTCGCACGACAGCTGCGCTCCATCGACACGGACCTGGACCTCATGCTCGATCCGAACAACAGCTACACCCGTGCCGATGCTCTCGCCGTCGGTCATGCACTCGACACAGCACGGTTCCGATGGTTCGAAGACCCCATGGCTGTGGACGACATCGAAGGAGCACTATCGCTTGCCGGGGCGATCTCGACGCCCGTTGCGATCAGTGACTCCGTTTGGTTCGGACTCTCACAGATGGGGTTCTTCGTCGATCGCGGGTTCCGAACGCTCAGAGCAAGCAGCCGATGGGCGGGGATCACCGGACTCACCGAGGCGTGCACGTTGATGGCATCGACCGGAGGAACGTGCGAGATCGGTCTCGGGGGCAACCCGAGTATGAACGCCGCCAACCTCCACGTGATGGGGTCCGTCGACAACTCCACGTACTACGAGCACTGGCTCCCCGCTGAACGTCACCAATTCGGGGTTCTCAACCCCTCGTCCCCGACCGCAGGATGGATTGCGGTGCCGTCGGGGCAAGGGCTTGGCGTGACAATCGACGAGGCTTGGGTCGCGGCACATCGCGTGGCGTCTCTGTGATCATCCACCCAGCGTCCTGCCTCTTGCCTCTTGATTCTTGACTCCTGACTCTTGCCTCTCCGCAGGCTCAGTGTCGCTTTCCTCGCAGCCAGTTCCCGAGATCGGCAAGCCGTGACGGTTCCCCCGTCCTCTCCTCGCGACGGTCGGCAGCCTTGGCCAGGTTGAGTCCCATGTTGATGCCGAACCATCTGATCGGCTCCGGCTCCCATGTCGGCCATCGATGGTTCACCCACGGCAGGTCAGTGCGATCCGTGTCGACCTCACCGATGAGTTCGGCAAGCGTCCTACCCGCGAGCTGCGCTGTCGCGACACCGTCGCCGACGTAGCCCCCCGCAAAGGCGAAACCTGACGCCTTGTCGACCGTGACAGAAGGACGCCAGTCGCGCGATACCCCGAGAGCGCCACCCCAGCGATGGGTCACCTCAACGTCATCCAGCTGCGGAAAGAGCTCGACGAGCACGCGGACAAGCTCTCGGTGCACGCCGTCGTCGACGTCGAACGTCGGAGAGATCTTCGAACCGAAGTGATACGGGGCGCCGCGCCCCCCGAAAGCCAAGCGACCGTCGGCGGTGCGTTGACCGTAGATGATCAGATTGCGGAAGTCGCCGAACGTCTGTCGGTCGGCAAGTCCGATCTCGTCCCACATGTCGGCTGAAAGCGGCTCGGTCGCGATCATGAGCGAGTAGAGCGGGACGAGAACGCGCCGCCGATCCGGCAGGGTCGACCCGAATCCTTCCGTGGCCAGCACCGTCATCTCCGCCGCAACCGCACCGGACGTCGTCGTGGCGCCGCCGTCGGTCAGACCCGTCACAGCGGTGCGTTCATGGATCGTGACGCCGCGCCGCTCGGCAGCCGAGGCGAGC
>CAYTWC010000106.1:2517-6769 GCA_964441975.1 uncultured Acidimicrobiaceae bacterium
GCCGGGTAGCCCGAGAGGTCGAGCAGCGGGCCGTCGGCAGCCGAGGCGAGCCCGTGGACGAGTTTGGCAGGATGGATCGCCGCGCCATGTGGGTGCCACACCCCACTCACGACGTCCGTTGCGTTCAGCATCGCTCGAGCCTGGGGTCCATCGAGATACCGGATGTCATCGTCCGTCAAGCCGAGCGACTTCGCGTGTTCGACCTCTTGGCGCGCATAGAGGTCCTGGAACCCCTTTCGAGCGATGGTGAGGACACCGCCTTTGGCGTAGTCGCAGTCGATTCCTTCTTCCAGCGCCACACCCCCCACCGTGTCGACGCTCTCGAAGAGCGCCTGCATATGGCGCAACGCCTGCGTGTCCCCGTGGTCCCGAGCGAGTTGTCCATGCCCGAGCGGATACTCGGCGTGGCACCAGCCACCGTTGCGGCCGCTCGCACCGAACCCGACGTGATTCGCCTCAAGGACGACGATTCGCAGGGACGGATCGATCCGGGCAAGGTGGTAGGCACACCAGAGACCCGTGAACCCTGCCCCGATGATCGCGACATCGACGTCGATATCGCCCGCGAGTGGCTCCCGCTTCGGGGAGGCGTCGACAGCCTCCCACCAAAAGGGCGTCTTCTTGGCGGACTCGATGTTCACGGGGTTGCAGCGATCCTCTCGGCCATGCCGTTGAGGATCTCGAGGACCACGCGGTTGGCGAGGAAAGCCGTGACCTGACCGGGTCCATCGTACGGTGGCGAGACCTCAACGACGTCGGCACCTACGAGGGGGAGCTCCCGAGCGAGTCTTCTGACGGTGTCGAGCAATTCGCGCGATGTGAGTCCGCCTGGTTCGGGCGTCCCGGTTCCAGGAGCCATCCCTGGATCGACGACATCGACATCGATCGAGATGAAGATACCGAGTGAGTCATGTCCACCCGCGGATTCGACCGCATCGTCGACAACCGGGCGGAGCCCGCGTTCGACGATCTCGGACATCAGGAAGGTCTTCATCTGCTGCTCGCCCATCCAAGCCACGGTTTCGGGTCCCGGCCAGTACCCCCGCAACCCGATCTGGACGAACCGGTCACCCGGAACCGCACCGGATTCGATGAGCCGACGCATCGGGGTTCCATGGCCGTGCAGTGCTCCAGCGTTGGACATCCCTGTGTCGGCGTGTGCGTCGAAGTGGACGATGCCGAATGTGCCATCGCCGTGCGCCCGCGCGAGTCCCGTTCCGTTTGCGTACGTGATCGAGTGATCGCCGCCGAGAACGAGCGGAACGGCACCGGCCCTCACCACTCGCTCGACGGCGACCGCAAGATTCTCGAGACCCTCCTCGAGATATCCGGGCGGCCCGGACACGTCACCCACATCGACGACGCTCAACAGGGCGAACGGGTCGATCCCCGTCGGCAGGTGCGGTCGGTGCATGTCGGCATCGAGATAGTCGGCCTCCCGTATCGCCTTGGGGCCGAAACGGGCGCCCGCGCGATACGTCGCTCCCCAGTCGATAGGGGCACCGAGGATCACAACGTCAGGCGCGGCCTCCTCGATGTCATCGAGCGCGAGAGCGGGGACCCCGGCGAACGTGGGAAACGAAGCAAATCGGTACATCCCGTCCGAGTTCATCGTGCCCGCCTTTCAGCCTCTCGTCCCGCGGTAATCCGGATTGAACCACACGATGAACGACGCCCAATTGTCGGTCGTGGGATCGTGCAGATAGTCGGCCACGACGCCTCGCACCTCGAAACCGTTTCGAATCTGTGCTGTCAGTGTCGCATCGACGAGGTCGCCACGCTCGACGGCCTCCACATATTCAAGAGCCGTCATCGAGTCTTTGACTTCGGCATAGCCGGGGATCACACCGCCGGCGATGATCCCCCGTCGATCGTGGTCGATCACCACCTGCTTCCTTCGCCGATACAGCTCCGACGCAATACCGCGACCGCGGTAGTCAGGATGGACCGCGATGTCGATCCCGTAGTACCAATCGCCATCCGGATCGTGGTTGCCGACACCTTCACGGCCGACGACGTCGATCATGGCGTGTTGGGGCTGGGTGATGTCGTAATCGACGAAGATTCCGGAACCCATGCCGACGACCCGGTCCCCGTCGAGTGCCATGACGGCGCCTTCCGGAAACACCTTCTCCTGGAGCTTGATCCCTTCGACCGTGATCAGGTCGGCCGGATCGACGTTCGGAAAGCACAGCAGTTCGAGCGCGACCATCTCCTCGGCACGGTCCGAGGTGGCGGTTTGGTACGTGATCTCACTCATCAGGATCCGCCACGGCATCGAGTGTCCGACCGACCGCGACCTTTGGTGCTGCATTCCGCATACGGCAAGTATGGTCGTCCGCGCCACCCTTTCACAAGCGAAACCATAACAACGCAACCGTTTCACGATCGAATCGCTATACAAGGACCCAGAGCGGCGACTATATTTGTTGCAACCCGTCTTCCGCTGGAGGCCCCATGTCCGCCATTCGTACCCAAGCAAGAGATCACCTCTGGATGCACTTCGCCGCCGTGCCGAGCGAAGGTCCGGTGCTCATGGAACGCGGCGACGGGTGTTATCTGTGGGACAGCGACGGGAACAAGTACCTCGACGCTCTCGCCGGCCTCTTCGTGACCGAGATCGGGCACGGACGGAGCGATCTGGCGAATGCGGCGAGCAAACAGGCCGAAACCATGGCGTACTTCCCTGTTTGGGGCATGGCTCATCCGCCTGCGGCCGCGCTTGCTGCCAAACTCGCACGGCTCTCGCCGGGTGACATGGACCGCGTGTTCTTCACCTCCGGCGGATCCGAAGCGGTCGAGTCTGCCTGGAAACTCGCCCGCCAATACTTCCTTGCCAAGGGTGAGCCGGACCGGATGAAGGTGATCGGCAGACAAACTGCGTATCACGGGACGACGCTCGGTGCGCTCGCAATCACGAGTATTGCCCCGATCAGGGCTCCGTTCGAGCCGATGCTCAACCAGCTCGTCACGCACGTCTCGACGACGAACCAACTCCACTGCACGGACTGCGACGGCCCATGCTCGCTCCACGCAGCCAATGAGATCGAAGCCGCGATCCTCGAACAGGGTCCCGAGACGGTTGCGGCCGTTTTCCTGGAACCGGTACAGAACTCCGGGGGTTGCTTCACGCCGATGGAGGGCTATTGGCAGCGAGTGCGCGAGATCTGCGACAAGTACGGCGTGCTGCTGGTGTCCGACGAGGTCATTTGCGCATTCGGCCGACTCGGGACATGGTTCGGTGGACAGAAGTTCGGCTACGTACCCGACATGATCACCTTCGCGAAGGGAGCGACATCCGGATACGCACCACTCGGCGGGGTGATCACACGCCCACACATCGCAGAGGCCATCCGTGCGAGCGACGACATCGTCTGGCATGGCATCACCTTCGGTGGACATCCGGTTTCGTGTGCTGTCGCCCTTGCGAACATCGAGGCATTGGAAGCCGAGGGGATCATCGACCACGCTGCTGCAAACGAGGGACTCTTCCGCCAGAAACTCGAAACGCTTCTCGATCACCCCATCGCCGCGGAGGTCCGCGGAACCGGCTACTTCTACGCTGTCGAGCTCATGAAGGATCCCCGGAACATGGTGCCGTTCAGTTCCGACGAGGCGAGCGAGCTCGTCGGCATGCTCAAGCCCAAGCTGCTCGAACTGGGATTGATCGCACGTGCTGACGGCCGTGGCGCTCCGATCCTTCAGTACTCGCCACCGTTGATCGCCGGTCCGGACGAGTTCGATGAGATCGTACGGATCTCGGGTGAGGCGCTCGATTACGCATGGACGGCAATGAACGAATGAGGCTTGACGACACGGACAAGGCGATCATCGACCATCTTCAGACCGACGGTCGGATGCCGTTCTCGACGCTCGGACCGCTGGTCGACCTTTCACCGGCGGCCGTGCGGCAGCGAGTGCTCCACCTCATCGAAGAAGGTGTGATGCAGATCGTTGCGGTGACCGACCCGACGACGTTGGGGTTCACGGTGCAAGCCATGGCAGGAATCAGCGTTGACGGCGATCTCCAGAAGACTGCGACACTCATCGCCGAGATCGACGAAGTCGACTACGTCGTCATGGTGTCGGGGCGGTTCGACATCCTCATCGAGGTCGTCGCCGAGGACATGGACGACCTGATCGATCTGATGAACCGGGTACGCATGATCGACGGCGTCCGGACGAGCGAGCTGTTCACCTACATGCGACTCGAGAAGCAGACCTACAACTGGGGCACACGCTGAGAACGGCC